>NZ_JBCPDQ010000002.1:0-148809 GCF_040915325.1 Coprococcus sp. RTP21281st1_F1_RTP21281_210402 | reverse complement strand
GGAGAGAGTCGGCGATGTATCCAACGTTGTATTCACAAATGGCGCCATCGTAAACGAGAACAACGAAGTGTTCATCTACTACGCATCAAGCGATACAAGAATGCATGTTGCAACAACAACAGTTGACAGACTCATCGACTATGTATTCAACACACCTGCTGATCCGGGAAGAAGCGTTGAGTGTGTAGCGCAGAGATGTGAGCTGATCAGGAAGAACCTTGAGTTCCTTAAGAATACAGACAAGTAAGAAAATATAATATATGGGCTGCCAGATGAAACAGCACGTTGGTTAGTATGCCCTTTGCCTGTGCAGATACCATATAACGTGATAATAAAATAAAAAATCCGGCTAAGATGCCGGAAGAAAGAGGTACTTATGTCAGAAGTAAAAATGTTCAGCGAGCCTGTGCCAAACGTGCCATGGCAGGACAGACCGGCAAATGACAATCATGACGCTCCAATCTGGAGATATACAGAGAATCCTATAATAGGAAGAAATCCGGCAAAGGGTGTTGCAAGAATATTCAATAGTGCAGTAGTTCCATTTGATGGAAAGTTTGTTGGAGTATTTAGAGGCGAGCAGGTGAATGGAATTCCATACATCTACCTCGGAGAGAGCGAGGATGCTATCCACTGGAATATCAGCGAGGAGAAGATCAAGTTTGTTGATGAGAACGGTGAAGAGTTCATGCCTATATACGCATATGATCCAAGACTTGTAAAGGTAGAGGATACATATTATGCAATCTGGTGCCAGGATTTCTATGGTGCAGCGATAGGCATCGCAAAGTCAAAGGATCTCAAGACATTTGTGAGAATCGAGAACCCATTCCTTCCATTTAACAGAAATGCAGTTCTCTTCCCAAGAAAGATCAACGGTAATTTCGTGATGCTGTCACGCCCAAGTGACAGTGGACACACACCATTTGGTGATATATTCGTAAGTGAGAGTCCTGATATGGTTTATTGGGGTAAGCACAGACATGTCATGGGCAAGAGCAGCGAGTGGTGGGAGTCACTCAAGATTGGCGGCGGTGCAGCCCCTATTGAGACTTCTGAAGGATGGCTGTTATTCTACCATGGAGTAGCGGGAACATGTAACGGTTATGTATACTCAATCGGTGGAGCAATCCTTGATATCGACAACCCATCGATCGTTAAGTATCGTTGTGAGAACTTCCTTCTCACACCGGAAGAGTGGTACGAGGAGCGTGGATTTGTTCCTAATGTATGCTTCCCATGTGCTACTATTCACGACAGCGAGTCTGGAAAGATCGCCATTTACTACGGTGCAGCTGACAGCTATGTTGGCCTTGCATTCACAAAGCTTGATGAGATCGTAGATTATATCAAGTCACACAGTGTGGTAACAACTTCTGATACCGAGATCGGTAGAAGATAGTTAGTTATAGATCGCTATGAGCCCCTACTCATACGCGGCAATTGTATTATTTTTTTCTCATTTCCCAAGGCGGTGCCCGCCGCCTTCGGGGCCCCTCTAAAAAGAAATGTAATGGCAGGTGATTGCCAAAACTTTTAGACTATGACAGCCTGGCAGTAAGCCGGGCTGAATTTGGTTCTGAGAGCTTTGGCAATCATATGACAGATTTTGGATCTAATAAGCCGGGAAAAGGACTCTGATGTATAGAAAAAGGCAACAGATGCAATAAAATAACAGTGGCATACATTATCATGGAAATGACGAGTGAAGAAGTCATAGTCAATGTAAAAATATGATTCCTTCAACGTCTTATATAGAACAGGCAATTGGGGAATGGTGTAATCAGTAACAGGTGTACATATTCGACATTGTCATGGTTCGGACATTTGAGCCCGCCGGTACTTAGATGGCGCGTTAGCGGCATCTTAGTATCCGCTGCAGGGCGAAACGAGCGGGAGCGTTCCGAGCCAGACAAGTCGGATGTGTACACCGTACGGATATGCACACAATTGCCGTACGTCAAAAGGAGGAAAATGACAATGAACAAGGAAATACTTTTTTTAAATCCCGTGTTTACGCACAATATCTGGGGCGGTACAAAGCTCAGAGAAGAATACGGATATGATGTTGAGGGCGATGATATAGGCGAGTGCTGGGGAGTTGCGGCACATGAGAATGGCAACTGTACAGTGAAAAATGGCGAGTTTGCAGGTCAGACGCTTGCCGACTTATGGGACAGCCACAGAGAGCTGTTTGGCGGCATAGACGGTGTCAGATTCCCACTGCTTATAAAGATAATCGATGCAAAAGATGATCTGAGTATTCAGGTGCATCCGGACGATGCATACGCAGCAGAACATGAGAATGGTTCATTTGGCAAGATGGAGTGCTGGTATATTCTTGACTGCAAGGAAGATTCAACACTTGTAATCGGTCATAATGCAAGGACAAAGGAAGAATTATGTGATATGATCGAAGGTAAGAAATGGAAGGAGTTTATCAGAGAGATCCCTGTTAAGAAGGGGGATTTCATTCAGATAGATCCTGGTACAGTACACGCGATCAAGGGTGGAATTACACTTCTTGAGACACAGCAGAACAGTGACATCACATACAGAGTTTATGATTATGACAGACTGAGCAATGGAAAGCCTAGAGATCTTCACGTAAAGCAGAGCATAGATGTTATAACAGTTCCTGCAAAGCCGGTTGAGGACAGCGTTATAAGTGTCAAGGCAGATAAGGCAAATGAACTCTGTGAGCTTATAAGCTGTAAGTATTACACAGTATACAAGCTGGATGTTGAGGGAAAGGCAGAGCTGAATGTGGGCGACAAGCCATTCCTTATCATGTCTGTAGTTGCGGGAAGTGGAACAGTGGATGGAAACGCTATAAAGAAGGGTGATCACTTTATCCTGCCAAACGGATACAGCAACCCAGTGTTTGAGGGCAATATGGAGATCGTAGCATCCACAGTCAGCAAGTAAGATCCTGCCTTTGGAAGAGAATGTCAAGGGGGATAGTTATGAAGAGAAAGACGATAGGTGTTCTGGTAGGTGGAATCACGGATGATTTTACGAGGCTGCTCTGTCATGGGGTTATAGAGAGAGCAAAGACGCTTGATGTCAATATAGTTGTTATTCCGGGTAAGTTTCTTGACCGGGAATACCCAGAAACGTCAGATATATATTATGAATATCAGTATCAGACACTGTTTTCCTATGCTACAAATGAGAATCTGGACGGCGTTATTGTTGCATCGAGTTGTATTGGCTGCTTTGCAACCAAGGAGCGTATCAGCGAATTTATGAAAAGATATCTGCAGATGCCGTGCGTGATAGTGGCTGCAGATGAGCCGGATCAGATTTGTGTCAGATATGACAATGGAGCAGGCATAAGAGAAGGACTCAATTACATGATCGAGGAACTTGGTTATACAAGAATAGGCATGATAGGCGGTCCGGACTCCAATTATGATGCAAAGGAGAGAAGGAGAACCTACATTGAGGTGCTTGAGGCTCATGGAATAGAGTTTGATCCGGGACTTTATGTGGAGGGCAATCTTACATCGGAATCAAAAGAGGTTTTCAGAGATATTCTGGACAGAAATCCGGATATGCAGGGAGTGTTCTGTGTGAATGATTCCTGTGCATCTGGTTTTTATGAAGAACTTAAGGCGAGGGATATTCTGCCGGGAAGAGATATATCAGTCATGGGTTACGATGATATTGAGTGGGCTACACAGATATATCCGACGCTCTCGACTGTGCGTGCAGACGCGGGAAAACTTGGCTCAGAGGCTGTAAATCTTATGGTCAGGCTCATTGATGGCAAGCAGGTTGAGAGTAAGATACTTCCTACTGAGTTTATCAGAAGAGATTCATTCTGTAAAAAAGGCGGATCAAGAAAACGTAGTAAGAATGTCATTGAGGGATATCTCTCAATGAACCATATGCTCTCAGAGCAGTGGGAAGAGCGGAATAAGACTCAGTTCAAGATGAAGACATTTATCCAGAAGGTCTTGAGCTTTGATAGAGGCAACGACAGAAGTTATGGAGAGATTCTTGGCACCATGGACTGGTTGGACATAGAGAATGCATTTATATTCTTATATAAAGAGCCAATAATACATCTGATCGGTGAGCCATTTGAACTGCCTGACCAGTTGTATCTCAAGACTAAGGATCTTAAAGAGAAGGTCAGCAGTGTGATCACTGTGAACCAGAAGGTGTCATCATCAAATCTTTATGATTTTGAGAGCCTCGGTGTGGAAGGAGCTGGAATATATGTACTCTTGCCGCTGTATTCCAACGAAATACTCTATGGAGTCCTTCTGTGTGATCTCACGGAAGGAGTTCTGGTGAATGGGGAGTTTCTTGGAAACCAGGTCTCAGCTGCTGTCAAGATGATCAATCTGCTCAAGACGAACGAGGAGATCATGAAGCGCCTTGAGGAGAGTATGGCGATCCTGCAAAAAAACAACATTATGCTTGACAATCTGTCAAAACAGGATCCCCTTACAGGAATCATGAACAGACGAGGTTTCTTTGACAGATCATTACAGCTGCTCAAGGAATGTGAGGAGCAGAAAAGGACGGCTACGGTATTCTACGCTGATATGAACAGTCTCAAGATCATCAATGACAGATATGGACATGATGAGGGTGATTTCTCTCTTAAAACCATAGGAGATATTCTGATCAAATCTGTAGGCGATAATGGAATCGTAGGCAGAATAGGTGGAGACGAGTATTGCTGTCTTGTACTCGGCCTTAAGGACTCTGACGCTGCAGATGCATTTGCTGAGGAAGTATACAGTTCATTTGAGAAGTTTAATGAGCACTGTGATAAGCCTTATAAAGTGAGTGTATCGCTTGGAAACTGTCAGATCGTAGAATATAACAAGAAAGGTCTTCAGAATGCCATGACTATGGCAGATGAGAAGCTGTATGAGGTGAAGAAGTACAGGAAGAAGGATGTTGTTAAGGTTAAGAATTGATAATTTATATAATAAATAAAAGGTATGATCAGGTTGCGTTGAGTGCAGCTTGATCATACCTTTTTTTTAAAATCTATACTCCCAGAAAAAATGTCTAAAATGTATAAATACAGAAAAAATATCTAATAATACTTGTGTGATGCATATTGTGCATGGAGGTGTTGTTGAGATGAAAAGAAATGATCATGGATGGAAACTGGTTTCGGATTCCGGCTGCAGTCTGCTTGTGCCGGATGAATCGGATGGACTGGCTGGAATAGATATAGATATAGATTATGCTGAGGTTCCGTTTGTAATATCTGTTGATAACACAGATTATATAGACGAACCGGGTATAGATATAGAGAAGATGCTTGAACATATTGCAAATTGCCGGTCAGGCGGAAGAACTAGCTGCCCTTCACCCCATGCGTGGCTTGAGGCGTGGGGGGATGCGGAAAATGTTATCGCATTTACGTTGTCAGCTGCATTGTCGGGAAGTTACAACAGCGCCATAGCTGCAAGACATATGGCGCTTGAGAAATATCCGGACAGGAATATTGCGGTGATAAACACATGTGGTGCCGGGGGGCTCCCGGAACAGCTGACAAATATAATATATGAAGGTATTCATGAAGGTGATTCATTTGATGCCATAGTAAGTGCTGCCGACAAAGCAGTGAAGGAGACTCAGGTGATGTTTGCCTTGGGGAGTCTGGACAACCTGATAAAGGCGGGCAGATTAAATAAGCTTGTGGGTTATGCGGCTCATAGATTCAATATATCCGCAATAGGTGTGGCATCACCTGGTGGACGAATTGAACTCAGACACAAATTCAGAGGTATGAAGAAGACATATGATAAGCTGATAGATACTCTCCGGGAGACGGGATTTGCAGGGGGAGAGCTGGTCATAAGCCACTGTATGAATGAGGAGGGAGCAGAAAAGCTGGGGCATCTTATCAAGGCTGAATGGCTCGACACAGATGTGAGCGTCGTACCTGCAAGCGGGCTGTGCAGCTATTATATGGGAAAAGACGGGCTGATAATAACATATCATGAGTAGACTGCTGCACGGATAAATTATATAAAATGCTTGAAATAGACAAAATAATGAAAAATAATGGAAGGCTGCCGCACCTTCTATTATTTTTTGTGTATTAACCTATTGACATAGTAGGTAAATGGGAATATCCTATTTTTGCGAGTCAGATGTTGACTTATTACGCCAAAAAATGGCGGATGAGGGTGATGACTGGAATGACCGTGTATTTGCGGCTGGAATGTGATCACACTCATATGTAAGGAGGATTTACAGATATGGTGATTTCTTCAAAGGGAGAATATGCCCTGAGGGTCATGGCAGACCTTGCTATAAACCACGACGGCAGATTCATTCCGTTAAAAGAAATAGTTCAGAAAGAGGAACTGTCCCAGAAGTATCTGGAGAGTATAATGCGCATGCTGTCCAAGGCAAATCTGATAGAGGCAGCCAGCGGACATGGCGGAGGCTACAGACTCAAAAAGGCTCCTGAGGAATATACGCTTTGGGAGATACTTGAACTCACGGAAGGTGGACTTGCTCCGGTGGCATGCATGAAGAACAGCGCAATGACCTGTGACAGATCCGGACAGTGCTACACTTTGCCGATATGGCAGGGACTGGCGGAGTTGATACAGGATTATTTCCAGGGGAAGACACTGGCGGATATAGCCAGAAATGTGGAATGAGCAGAGTGATTTGATACAAGCAAAAAGATAATTAAAGCGGGACAATTGAATCGCCGGATATAGAAGTGATAAAGCAATTGTCGGGCTTGGTATAAAAGGAGGCAGACTGATGTCAGATAAAAAATTATTGGAAGTTAAGAATTTACATGTTGATGTTGAGGATAAACAGATCCTTCACGGTGTGAACCTGGAGATCGGTAAGGGTGAGACACATGTACTTATGGGACCTAATGGAACCGGAAAGTCAACCCTTGGATATGCACTTATGGGCAATCCTAGATATACAGTCAGAGAGGGCGAGATATGGTTTGATGGTAAGAACATCACAGAAGAGGCTGTCAATGAGCGTGCAAAGGCAGGAATATTCCTCTCATTCCAGAATCCTCTAGAGGTGCCTGGTGTGACACTCAGCTCATTTATAAGAAATGCCCTTGAGCAGAAGACCGGCAAGAGAATCCGTCTCTGGGATTTCAAGAAGGAGCTTGAGAGAACCATGGAGATCCTTCAGATGGATCCATCTTATGCGGAGAGAGACCTGAATGTGGGATTTTCAGGTGGTGAGAAGAAGAAGGCAGAGATACTTCAGCTTCTGATGCTCAAGCCATCACTGGCAATCCTTGACGAGACAGATTCAGGACTTGACGTTGATGCAGTCCGTACAGTATCAGCAGGTATCGAGGAATACCAGAAGAACTGCAAGGGAAGTCTGCTTATCATCACACACAGCACCAAGATCCTTGAGTCACTCACCGTTGACTACACACATGTCATGGTTGAGGGCAAGATCATAGAGACTGGTGACGCATCACTTGTGGACAAGATCAACGAGTCTGGATTTGCAGAGTATGAAAGGATATAGAAGATGAAGGAAAAGACATATGTAGAGGACATAGACAGAAATATATATGACTTCAAGTATGATGACAAAGATGCCTATAAGCTTAAAGCTGGTCTCACACCTGAGATAGTTGAGCAGCTTTCAAAGGAGAAACATGATCCGGCATGGATGCAGAATTTCAGACTTGAGTCTTTACAGATATACAACAATATGCAGGTGCCTGACTGGGGCCCATCCATCGAGGGACTGGATATTGACAACATAGTTACTTACGTAAGACCAAATACCAAGATGAAGGGCAGCTGGGATGAAGTTCCAGAGGATATCAAGGATACATTTGAGAGACTTGGAATCCCTCAGGCTGAGAGAAAATCCCTTGCGGGAGTTGGTGCACAGTACGATTCAGAACTCGTATATCACAATGTCCGCCAGGAGGTTGCGGACATGGGAGTTGTGTACACTGATATGGAGAGTGCACTCACAGGTGAGTATGCAGACATGGTGCAGAAGCATTTCATGAAGCTTGTCACCCCTCATGATCACAAATTTGCAGCACTTCACGGAGCTGTGTGGTCAGGCGGTTCATTTGTATATGTGCCACCTGGAGTAAAGGTTGAGATCCCACTTCAGTCATACTTCAGACTTAATGCAGCGGGCGCGGGTCAGTTTGAGCACACACTCATCATAGTAGATGAGGGAGCAGACCTCCACTTTATAGAGGGATGTTCGGCACCGAAGTACAATGTGGCGAACCTTCACGCAGGCTGTGTGGAGTTGTTTGTCGGCAAGAACGCAAAGCTCAGATATTCAACCATAGAGAACTGGTCCAAGAACATGTACAACCTGAACACCAAGAGAGCTCGAGTTGAAGAGGGTGGAACCATCGAGTGGGTATCGGGTTCATTTGGATCACATGTGTCATACCTTTACCCGATGAGCGTGCTCAAGGGCAAGGGCGCCAGGATGGAGTTCACCGGAGTTACATTTGCCGGTAAGGGACAGAACCTTGACACAGGAGCGAAGGTAGTTCATGCGGCACCTGACACAAGCTCATATATCAACACAAAGTCTATCTCCAAGGACGGGGGTATAAGCACATTCCGTTCATCAGTTGTAGTGACAAAGGAGGCTGAGAACTCCAAGGCAGCAGTTTCCTGCCAGTCACTTATGCTTGATTCGATATCACGTTCGGACACCATACCGGCCATGGATATCAGAACCAAGAAGGTAAATGTGGGACATGAGGCACAGATAGGAAGCATCAGTGACGAGGCTGTGTTCTACCTGATGTCCAGAGGAATGAGTGAAGAAGACGCGAGAGCATGTATCGTCAGTGGATTTGCAGACAATGTATCGAAGGAGCTGCCGCTTGAGTATGCTCTTGAGATGAACAACCTCATCCGTCTTGAGATGAAGGGCAGCATAGGTTAAGGAGGTGCGGTGACATGGAGAACAATAACGAGATGAAGATCAACAAGCTCCCGGCAAAGACATGGTACTGGCTTCGCATGAACGACACAGCACTTAACTGGAATCCGGACATGGCGGGATGCAGTGTGAAGATAGATGGCGGCAAGAAAGCTGATAAGCAGGCTTCTGATTTCGATGGAATAGAGACTGGTGCAGGAAGAGATGCGGACGTACTCTTCGCACAGCAGGCAGCAGGAAGTGTACTCGTTGCGGACGAGACCAATAAAGGGCAGACTGTACACGTGCTGATAAATGGAACCGGGGCAAATGGCAGCAGCGGTTATGCTTACGTGCAGGCAGATGCAGGTTCAGACATGACAGTCATAGAGACATTTGGCGAGAATGCGGAGGGCGGCAGCCTGGCATTCCGTACGCGTTTTAATATAGAGAAGGATGCACACATACGTCTTGTACAGATATTTATGCAGGATGAGAACACGACCATACTCAACGACGTGGGAAGTGAGTGTGCGGAGAATGGCCAGCTAGATGTGCTTCAGATATTTATCGGCAAGGGCAATCTGTACAACGGCGTGAGAACTGAGCTCATTGGTAAGCGTGCTTCAACCAACATGGATATAGGTTATCTGGGACAGAAAAAACAGGTGATAGATATAAATCTTGTCGTGAACCATATAGGCAAGAAGACCAATTGCAACATACAGGTGGATGGAACGCTTAAGGATGCTGCGGAGAAGATATTCAGAGGTTCGATAGATTTCAAGACAGGTTCATCGGATTCGAAGGGCGCTGAGACTGAGAATGTACTGCTGCTCGGCGATGATGTGGTGAACAAGACTATACCGCTTATCCTCTGTGCAGAGGAAAATGTGGAGGGATCACATGGAGCGACCATCGGTGAGCTTGACGAGGATACTTTATTTTACTTCGCGTCAAGGGGAATCGATATGGAGACAGCCGAGGACATGATGACCAAGGGCAAGATGGAGGTCCTCTACCGCAAGATCCAGGACGAGGACACAGAGAAGCTGGTGGAGAAGCAGCTTGCGGAGGTAATGGAATATGACAGACAGGAATTATAGAGAGGATTTTCCTCTGTTGAGAAACAATGACACAGCTTATATAGACAATGCGGCCACAGCGCAGAAGCCACAGGTGGTCATAGACGCTGAGAGAGAGTTCTACGAGAAGAGCAATGCGAATCCACTCAGAGGATTCTATCCGCTCAGCCTTGAGGCGACAGAGAAGTATGAGAGTGCCAGAAAGGTAGTCAGGGACTTCATTCACGCTGACTCTGAGAAGGAGATAATCTTCACCAGGAATACCACAGAGAGCCTTAACCTTGTGGCATACAGCTACGCGCTGAATAACCTTAAGGCTGGTGACGAGATAGCAGTTACGATCATGGAGCACCACAGCAACATGCTTCCATGGCAGATGGCAGCCAGAGTCACAGGTGCAACTCTCAGATATCTCGACTGCGAGAAGGATGGAACGCTGACTGACGAGACCATCAATGCGGGAATCAACGAGCACACAAAGCTGCTTGCTGTCGGACATGTGTCAAATGTCCTCGGATGTGTGAATCCGGTCAGAAAGATGGCTGACAGAGCACACAGCTTTGGCGCGGTTGTCGTTGTCGACGGCGCACAGAGTACACCGCATATGGCTATAGATGTGCATGAGCTGGGAGCGGACTTCTTTGCATTCTCAGGCCACAAGCTCATGGGACCTATGGGAATAGGCGTGTTATACGGAAGACAGGAACTGCTTGACGCGATGCCTCCATTCATGTCAGGCGGAGAGATGATAGATTCGGTTTCAAGAGATGGTGCGGTATACGCGGAATTGCCTCACAAGTTTGAGGCAGGTACAGTCAATGCGGCAGGAGCTGCGGGACTTGCGGCTGCTATAGGCTACATCAAAGAGGTTGGATTTGACTATATAGAAAAGAGAGAGCTGGAGCTCACGACCCGTGCTATGGAGGGACTTGCAAAGCTTCCTCACGTACATGTCATCGGTTCAGATAAGCCGGAGAACCACACCGGAATAGTAGCGTTCACCATAGACAATGTACACCCACACGATGTCAGCGAGATCATGGCTGCGGATGGAATAGATGTGAGAGCGGGACATCACTGCGCACAGCCACTGCTTGTACATCTGGGCGTGTACAACACGACAAGGGCAAGCTTTATGTTCTACAATACAGATGAAGAGGTAGATGCATTTGTGGAGAGCGTCACAAATGTGAGAAGGAGAATGGGATATGCAGAATAATATTCAAAACAGGAATTTTTATAATGAGATCCTTACAGAGCACAATATGAGACCTGAATTCAAATATGATCTTCCTGCAGCAAATGTTGTGCTGGAGGGTGTAAATCCCAACTGCGGTGATGACATCTGGCTTAAACTGAAGGTTGAGAACGGAGTCATCGAGGATGGATCATTCGTGGGAGATGGATGTGCTATATCCCAGGCGTCGGCAGATATAATGCTTGGAATGATCATAGGAAAGACCAAGGAGGAGGCCTTGAAGCTTGGACAGCTCTTTCTGAAGATGATACAGGGAGAGGCTACAGACGAGGAGATAGACCAGCTTGAGGAGGCATCAGCGCTCAAGGATATAGCGCACATGCCGGCCAGAGTAAAGTGTGCGGTTCTCGGATGGCACACCCTTGAGGAAGCACTGAAGAATATATCATAAGGGTGGATTCCTTATGATAATGCGGGCGCTGCGCGAAGCGCATCGGAATGCGTCTGCTCCACATATCGTAGATATTCTTTATCTGCATCTTAACTATAGGCATGATATACTTCACTTGAATGTGTGAAAGCGGGCGCCGCTGGTAAGATCTATGTCGTTTGTGACATAAGGTGTACTGGTGGCGCTTTCTTTAAAATAATCCAAAAGGGATTGATACATATGAAAAAAATAAATATACAAAAAAGCAAAAAAAATAAGGGGTGTAAATGTAAGGACATTATAAAAAATGTGCTGTTGATGCTGGTGATGATAGCCATAGGGGTTGGATTGTGTCTGATAATAAAGACAACATTTACTACAGACATATTGATACCGGCCGTCATGGTGTTTTCGGTATTTTTGATATCGGTGTTCACTGACGGATATGTGTATGGAATACTGGCATCTGTAGTCAGTGTGATAATAGTGAATTTTGCATTTACATTTCCGTATTTCAAGATAGATTTCCTGATACCTGAAAATATCACATCGGCGATAATCATGATAGCCATAGCGTTTATCACCTGTGGTTTTACAAGTAAGATAAAGCATCAGGAAATGCTCAAGAAAGAAAGTGAGATGGAGAAAATGAGGGCGAACCTGCTGCGTGCAGTGTCGCATGATTTTCGAACTCCGCTTACCACCATTTACGGGGCCAGCTCGGCACTTATAGAGAGTGGCAGCGAATTTACGGATGAGCAGAAGGAGAAGATGCTCAGGGGAATACAACAGGATTCCCAGTGGCTTTATCGTATGGTTGAGAATCTGCTGTCCGTAACGAGGCTGGACGGAGACATTAATCTCATAAAGACCCCGATAGCCCTGGATGAGCTGATAGATTCGGTGCTTATCAAATTTGCAAAGAGATATCCTGATCAGGAGGTAGAAGTCGAGCTGCCCGATGAGCTGGTCATCATACCAATGGATGCAATTCTCATAGAGCAGGTTATCATCAATATCCTTGAGAATGCAGTACAGCATGCAGAGGGAATGAAGAATCTGGCATTGAATGTGAAATGCGATGGCGACAGGGTTGTGTTTGAGGTACAGGATGATGGCGATGGAATACCGGAGGATAGGTTGAAGCACCTGTTTGATGGAAGCCTTCTGGGGGACAGCTCTGATGAGGTGTCCGCGGACTGCAGGCCGAGAAGAAATGCCGGAATAGGTCTGTCGGTATGTGCGACCATCATAAAAGCACATGGAGGAGATATAAGTGCATACAATTCCGCGGAAGGTGGTGCAGTATTCAGGTTTACACTGAAGATAGAGGAGGTTACGGATGAGCAATAACAAATACAAAGTCTTGATAATAGAAGATGAACAAAATATCAACAACCTGCTGGATACCCTGATGCAGGCAAATGGTTATCAGACGATCATAGCCACATCCTGCGGGAGTGGACTTATGATGTATGCGTCTCATAGGCCTGACATAGTTATACTTGATCTCGGACTCCCGGATAAGGATGGTATATCGTTCCTCACAGAGATAAGAAAGACGGATTTCACGCCGGTCATAGTTCTCTCGGCGAGATCTGATGAGAAGGATAAGGTGGAGGCTCTCAATCTGGGTGCAAATGATTATGTTACAAAACCATTTGGTTCGGAGGAGCTGGTTGCCAGGGTCAGATCTGCACTCCGCACAGTGCTTTACCAGGCACATGACAGTGAACTGCCGACAGGGAAATTCCAGACTGGGGATCTGCTCATAGACTATGAGGCCAGACGAGTGTTCATAGGGGATGAGGAGATCAAGCTGACTCAGACTGAGTACAACATAGTCGATCTTCTGTCCAGACATCCGGGCAAGATGCTTACATACAGTTTTATAGTCAAGGAGGTCTGGGGCTACAATGACATGGGAAGCACCAAGAGACTTCAGGTCAATATGGCGAATATA
The DNA here is from genome assembly GCF_040915325.1 of Coprococcus sp. RTP21281st1_F1_RTP21281_210402. Taxonomy (NCBI): domain Bacteria; kingdom Bacillati; phylum Bacillota; class Clostridia; order Lachnospirales; family Lachnospiraceae; genus Coprococcus; species Coprococcus sp. RTP21281st1_F1_RTP21281_210402. The sequence goes on along the minus strand of NZ_JBCPDQ010000002.1, from coordinate 135,238 downwards.
AGAAAGAAGTTCGGAGTGAAGCCGGGCAAGAAGAGTTTTATCATCAATGAGCTGGGCGTGGGATACAGGATGTGTGATGACAGCGAAAAACTCATTGATAGTATTTGATGGTAGATTAATAAAATAAAGTCCGCTATACTGATTTTATGAAGTATAGCGGATTTTTTATTAAATCAGGAGGAGTGTTATGAAAGGGTACAGAAAAATCATGAAGGCTGTGGCGGTCATTCTTGCATTTGCACTGATATTTTCAGGTATGAATGTTCCGGGAACTGCGCTGGCAGCTACAACGGCGGCTACGGCAAAAAACACGGTTGTAAAGAGCATCACTGTGAGCAATCTGCCAGCCGGCACACTTACGCTCAAGGCGGGAAAGTCATTTGCTCTTAAGACAAATGTGGCGGCGAAAGAGCTGAAATTCGTAACCAGCAACAGAAGGATAGCAACCGTGACAACTGCGGGAGTGATCAAAGCAGGAAATGTAAAAAATGGGACAGCTAAGATTACAATGTCGCTGAAGGCTGATCCTAAGGTAAAGAAGGTTATTACGGTAACTGCAGGACAGCCTGTCACGAGTGTAAAGCTTACTAAAAGCAAGCTGACGCTGGTAAAAGGAAAAAGTGCTGTGGTAAAGGCTTCTGTTGGAACAAGCAAGGCAAGCAATAAGAAGGTCGTATGGAAGAGCAGCAATATAAAGGTTGCTAAGGTTAATTCCAGAGGACGGATAACAGCAGCCGGAGGCGGTTCGGCAGTCATCACAGCAGTAGCTGCAGATGGTTCCGGCAAGAAGGCAAGTTGTAAGGTATCAGTCAAGGCGTATGTAACTTCTATAAAGTTCAAAAAGGGCAGCGGTAAGATGTATGTGGGAAAAACAGAACAGTTAAACCCAGTCATTGCACCGGCAGATGCAACAAACAAAAAGTGTACCTGGAAGTCTTCGAATGATAAGGTCGCTATGGTAAGTTCATTCGGACTCGTTGTGGCTGTTGGCGCTGGAACCACAGTGATTACAGCAACAACTACAGACGGAACAAAAAAGACAGTAAAATATAAGCTGACAGTTCTAAATGCTGTGAAGATTGCTTCGGCGCAGGTGGATAACAGGCAGACAATAAATGTTACATTGTCATCTGCACAGAAGCTGACAGCATCAAATTTTGCTGTTAAAGTAAAGACCACATTAAATGGCGGCATATACAACAAGAGCATTCCGATTGAAAGTGTGTCTACAGGAGACAATAAAAAATACACGATCAGGTTAAACAAGGAGAACAGGCTTTCATCTTCGGACAGAATATGTGTGTACGTAAGTGGACTTACAGGAACAGGAACCGGTAAGGTGGAGACATATTATTCTGACGGAAAGTATAATAAGACATATTATGAAGCCAGAGCAATTGAGCAGAATGCGAATGTGAATACAGACGTTAATTTATCTGGCAGTGGCTACCTCAAGGTTTCTGTAAAGGACGTTCCGGCTGGAATGAGGTATACAATAGGTGGAATGCGTTCCAACTGTATTACTTTCACAGGGAAAATAACCAAGTCTGGCACATCAGTCACGACAATTACAGCAGTTGATGAGTATGGTAATACAATGACAACTATCGTAACATGGTGTGTATACAACAGCTCCGTGATATCAGCTTATTACAGCCCAAGGTATTATCGCACTCGTGGTGAAAGTGGAGCGGCTGTGCATGTAGCTGCTGATATAAATTCTGTAGCTGGTGGCTCAGGAAATTATATCTATGATATAGTTGGCAATACTTATGGTCTTGATATTTATAGTAATGGTAAATTGGAGGGTTACATCAATAAGGCTGGTACTTATAATATAAAAGTCAGGATAACGGATTCCGATAATGCCGGAGTCAGCACAACTGTAGACTGTGTGATAAATGTTGCACAGGGAATTACAGTATCGGGATATATCAGGGATGTGGCAGGAGAAGTATTGTCAAATGCATATATTATATTTACGAATAGGGACAAATCCACAGAGTATACATATTACTGTTATTCTGATGTAAAAAGAGATGGATCGTATTCTGTAGATATTGTTCCTGGGACATATGATATAGCTATATATTCGGGTTCGGACACAACATACATATATTCACAGCGGTTTACCGGAAACATTTCGGGAAGAAATTATTCGTCGGATGTAAAAAAGATATCCGTTAGATCAAAGGATAACGGATATAATATAGAGAATATCGGCACATGGTATGACGAGGATGGCAACAGCGTTGGAGCTGGTGCATACGTTTATCTGGCGCCTGGTACTTACAGACTTACAGGTCGCGGGGTTGCTTTAGCCGGAACTATAACCGCAACGATAAACAGCAAGACTTCATATGTTGTAGCAGATATTAAGACAGACTATGAGGAGATTGGTGATAGAACCTCTATAAATGCATCAGTGGGAACATACTATAGATTTGTTCCAAAGATGACGGCAGCATACTATATCTATTCAAGCTCTGGATCGAGTAATAATCCATATGGACATCTTTATGATGCAGATGGAGAAGTGCTTACAATTAATGATGATGACAAGCAGGAGCATATCAGCACAGGAAATGACCACGATTTCTATATGTCATATAACTGTGAAGCAGGAAAAGTCTACTATATTAATGTTACACGAAACAGCAGTATGGTATATATAACCACAGAGTATCCTGGAAATTAAGTGGATACCCGTACGTCTTTTTATGTGGATATGAATAATGCTCAATAGCATGTGCGAGATTGACAAGCATAGCATATAATTTTTAATATATGATATGGTGTAATAAAAGGGAATGTTACATAAAAAAGGAGGAACTTTATGAAAAGAAGTAACAGGTTTATGGCGGTCATTGCGGTGATCCTTGCATTTGCATTGACATTTACAGGTGTCAGCATTCCGGCAAATGCGGCGGCCACATCAACCGTCAAGAGTATCACGGTGAAGAATCTTCCAAGTAATACTCTTACACTCAAGGCGGGGAAAACATTTACACTGAAGACAAATACGACTTCAGGCAATCTGAAATTCTCAACAAGCAATAAAAAGATCGTGACAGTATCTTCTGCAGGCAAGATAAAAGCAGTGAAAAAGGGTAGTGCAAATATCACGATCTCTCTCAAGTCAAACGCAAAGATCAAGAAGGTGGTGAAGGTCACAGTCGGACAGCCGGCCACAAGAGTCAAGGTGAACAAATCTGCGCTGACGATCAAGAAGGGCAGGTCGGCAGTGATAAAGGCGACAGTAGGTCCTAACACAACCAGCAATAAGAAGGTTATCTGGAAAAGCAGCAATTCCAAGATCGCAAAGGTAAGCGCTACAGGTAGGGTCACAGCGGTAAAAGGTGGAACAGTGACTATCACAGCAGTGGCTGCTGACGGTTCAGGAAAGAAAGCAGTCTGCAAGGTAACAGTAAAGGCACCGATAACATCATTAAAATTCAGTAAAATAAGTGGAAAGCTGTATGTAGGCAAAACGATGCAGCTCAGCCCAGTTATAAAGCCGGCATATGCAACCAATAAGAAATGTGCATGGAGTTCTTCAAATGATAAGGTAGCCATGGTAAATTCTGAAGGAAAAGTATATGCGGTTGCTGCAGGAACAGCAGTGATAACAGCGAAGGCTACAGATGGCACCGGCAAGAAGGCTTCGTACAAAATAACGGTCGAAAAACCAGTCACAATTGTATCGGCAATGATGAGTAACCCTCGTACAGTTAAACTTACGCTGTCATCTGAACAGAAACTGACGTCCTCAAGTTTTTCAATCAAGGCGAGTACAGTGATGAATGGTAATTATAATTACAATATTCCATTTGACAGTGTTACAACAAAAGACAATAAGAACTATACGATTGCACTGAGAAGAGGCTATACATTGTCAAGAAAGGCAAGAATCTGCATATATATAAAGGGACTTACGGGTACAGGTAATTCTAAAATTGAGACATATTATTCTGGAGACGTGAATAATAGAACGATTTATGTATCCTATAAGTGTGAGCAGAATGTTGGTATGAATAAGACTCTGGATGTAAATAGCATTGAAGGTTATAAGGGCATATGTGTGATCAATGTAGTGGGCCTCCCTGCCGGCGTGAAATACAAGGTGGATCCAGGAGATGCCAATAAGGTTTATTTCAGTGGAAAACCGACTAAGGCGGGAACGACTGTGACAACTGTTAAAGCAGTCGATGAACTGGGAAATGTGGACACTTATGAAATTTCATGGAATATATACAGCCAGACAACGATTGCAGGAAATTATGAACCAGTATTTAAAATTATGGGACGTAACAGCCATATCTGTAGGATCAACAATAGTATTGCAGCTGTGGCTGGCGGTTCCGGAAGTTATACATACAGTTTTGTCGGAGAAAGTTATAATCTCAGCATTGATTCAAAAGGAAAAATAACCGGTAAATTAGAAGAAGAAGGTACATATAATCTCAAAGTAAAAATAACAGATGCCAACAACGAAAAAATAAGTACCATAGTTGGTTGTGTGATAAAAACTATACTTGGATCAACTCTTATGGGGTATGTCAGAGATAAAAATGGCAATATACTGGATGGGGCAAGTGTTATTATCATAAACAAAGATAATTCAGTCCAATACGAACTTAACAGTGAATTTGCTACAGTAGATCGTAATGGACAATATTATATGTCAATTATTCCTGGAACATATGATGTGAAAATTAAAATTGGGGACGATGTGACTTATATCGGCAATCGTACATTTGGCGTTGGGGAGAATAAAGTGGATCTTGCGGCGGATGTAACAAAGATTGCGGTCAAATCTAACAATGAAAAGTGCACGGTTGACGATCTGGGCAGATGGACAGATGAATATGGTAGAATATGTGGCTGGAACGGATATGTGTATCTTGTTCCTGGAACATATGAGCTGACAGCGGAAGGTTCAGGTAAGCGTGGTGTGATATCAGCAAAAGTGACCAGTAAGACGACCACGTTAACTGCGGATGTGAATGAATTTGCTATTGACTTTGGCAATTTTAACGATGTATATGCAGAAGTTGGAATGTATTACAGGTATGTGCCAAAGAAAACAGGAACATATTATTTTTATTCTGTTTCATACGGTGATCCAAAGGGATACTTATATGATGAGAACAAAAATCTGCTCATGGAAGTGGACGATGCAGAGCATAGCAAGACAACAAATAAAAAAGATTTTTACATGAGCTATAACTGTGAAGCTGGAAAGTCATATTACATAAAAGTAAGCGGTAGTTCGGTTGATGTGTATGTAAGAGATTGTGATCCTAATGCAGAGGATTAACGGCTGGATATGTGCTTTATAAAGGAGTGGAGATGATATTTTTTACATCTTCACTCTTTTTTTAAACAATAAAAGCACATAATCCCTATTGACATAGTAGGAAATAAGTTGTATACTCCAACATGTTGATAGATAATTACTACATATCAGATAGGATATATGTGGATTGATGATGAAATCCATTGAACAGAGCGAGGTTCAATAGACAGGAGGTGGACACATGCAACAGGTGTTGTGCTTTGGAGATTCCAATACATGGGGATACAATCCTGAGAATGGGGAGAGATTTCCCTGGGGAATCAGATGGACCAGTATATTGCAGCAGAAGCTGGCAAATAAAGATATAAGGATCATAGAGGAAGGCCTCTGTGGAAGAACAACAGTGTTCGAGGATCCACTGAGACAGGGAAGAAAGGGCGTGTCGCTGTTCCCAACTCTGCTGGAGACACACAAACCGGAGAATATAGTAATCATGCTTGGAACAAATGACTGTAAGACGGTGTTCTCGGCATCACCGGATGTGATAGGCAAGGGAATACGGAGACTGCTCATTCAGGCGAGGCAGTATTCAGCAGACAGCAGGATACTTCTCGTATCGCCGATACACTTAGGCGAGCAGGTGTGGAAGGATGAATTTGATCCTGAGTTCTCATCGGAATCCGTTGAGGTGTCAAGGAAGCTCACAGATGTCTATAAAAAGATAGCCGACGAGTTTGGTGTAGAATTTCTGGCGGCGTCATCTGTGGCGGACAGCAGCGAGGCAGATCAGGAGCACATGAATCCTGAGGGCCATGCAGCACTGGCAGGAGCAATAGAGGAAAAGATTTATCAGATGGCCTGTTAAGAATTATATAGAAAATAATGTACAGTATATAAAGATAGTAAAGAATCAAGAAAGAACATAGAGACTTCAAAAAAGTAAAAAAAGAAAGGAAACAAAATCATGGCAAAGATAGCATCACAGTTAACAGAACTTATAGGAAATACTCCACTTCTGGAGCTCACAAATTATGAGAAGGAGCTTGGCCTCAAGGCACACATCGTTGCAAAGCTTGAGTATTTCAACCCGCTTGGCTCAGTGAAGGATCGTGTGGCAGCAGCCATGATCGAGCAGGGAATAAAGGATGGCCTCATCAATCAGGAGACAGTCATCATCGAGCCTACATCAGGCAATACAGGAATCGGACTTGCATTTGTATCAGCAGCAAAGGGCCTTCACCTGATACTCACCATGCCGGACACCATGAGCGTTGAGCGTAGAAAGATCGTGTCAGCTCTCGGTGCTGAGATCGTGTTAACACCGGGCAGAGAGGGAATGAAGGGAGCCATCGCCAAGGCAAATGAGCTCAAAGAGCAGTACGGAAATGCATTCATCCCACAGCAGTTTGAGAACAAGGCAAATCCTGCTATCCACAAGAAGACAACAGCAGAGGAAATCTGGAGAGATACAGACGGAAAGGTTGATGCATTTGTATCAGCAGTAGGAACAGGCGGAACAGCCACAGGAACAGGAAGCGGACTTAAGGAGCACAACCCGAATGTCAAGCTGATAGCAGTTGAGCCTGCTGATTCACCTGTTCTCTCAGGCGGTGCACCTGGCCCACACAAGATTCAGGGAATCGGAGCAGGATTCGTACCTGGCGTTATGGATCTGAGCATCGTGGATGAGATCATCAGGATCCAGAACGATGATGCATTTGACACAGCGAGAAAAATAGCAAAGACAGATGGTGTATTGGTTGGAATATCCGCAGGTGCGGCACTCTATGCGGCAACTGAGCTTGCAAAGAGACCTGAGTACGAGGGCAAGACCATCGTGGTTCTCTTCCCGGATACAGGAGAGAGATACCTCTCAACATCACTGTTTAACCTGTAATTAGGAGAAAAATATGAGACTTGGGAAAAGAGTATTGCTTCTGTCCATGGCGGCGGTGCTGGCGATAGGCGCGGCCGGCTGTGGCGGGAAGAAGGACGATGTTATCACAATTACAAATGTTTCGTATGACCCGACGAGGGAGCTGTATGAGCGATACAATGACATGTTCGAACAGTATTACAAAGAGCAGTACGGACAGGACATCAAGGTCATCCAGTCTCATGGAGGTTCCGGCTCACAGGCGAGGTCGGTGGTGGAGGGCTGTAATGCAGATGTTGTCACACTGGCACTTGAGCATGACATTGACCTCATATCAGCAAATGGCCTGATAGATTCAGGCTGGATAGATGAATTTGACAAGGATTCAGCACCCTACACATCCACTATCGTGTTCCTAGTGAGAAAGGGAAATGCTAAGGATATAAAGGACTGGAACGATCTGGTGAAGGACGATGTGGAAGTCATAACACCTGATCCGAAGAGTAGCGGCGGAGCCTGTTGGAATTTCCTTGCGGCTCTTGCCTATGCCAGAACTACATACAGCGATGAAGCTGATATATGGCAGTTTATGAAGAAGCTTTATCAGAATGTGTCGGTCATGGATTCGGGAGCCAGAGGTTCGACGACCACATTTGTGGAGAATGGCAAGGGTGATGTACTGATTGCCTGGGAGAATGAGGCGATAGCAACCCTGAGGGAATACCCGGAGGATTACGAGATAGTTAATCCGTCGGTGAGTATACTGGCTCAGCCGAGTGTGGCGGTTGTCGATGACAACGCAAAGCACAATGGAACAGAGTCGGTCAGCACAGAGTATCTGAAGTACCTGTACAGCGATGACGCTCAGAGGCTTGAGGCTGAGAGCGGCTATCGCCCGACAAATGAGAAGATACTTGCAGAGTATGCAGACGTATTTGATCTGGACATCAAGCAGTGGACCATAGATGATTTCGGAGGCTGGGACAAAGCCTATGAGGATTTCTTCGATGACGGTGCAAAGTTTGACGAGATATATGATTATTAAAATGGATTGGAAGACGAGATGGCAGCAGAGGAAAATGGCAAGAAGGATAAACTTAATAACGCAAAGAAGACCAGAGTTATCCCGGGATATCATCTGACGCTTGGAATAGTCATTGCAATGCTGTCGCTGATAGTTCTGATCCCGCTGGCATCGGTGCTGGTGTCATCGCTGAAGCTCTCACCGGGTGAATTCTGGCATCTGCTTCTGAAGAAGAATGTGCTGAATGCATTTAAGACCAGCATCGGCTGTTCGTTCATAGCGGCGATAGCCAACACGGTGTTTGGTCTGATAATAGCGTGGACACTGGTCAAATACGATTTTCCCGGCAAGAAGATACTGGACGGATTCATAGAGCTTCCATTCTGTCTGCCAACGGCGGTTGCCGGTATCACACTGTCGAGACTTTACAGTGAGGATGGATTTCTTGGAAAAACGCTCAAGGCTCTTGGAATAGACGTTGCATACACGAAGATCGGACTTACCATCGCCCTTGTATTTGTGGGAATACCATTTGTCATAAGGGCGGTGCAGCCGATACTTGAGAAGATGGACAATCAGTACGAGGAGGCGGCCTACATGCTCGGAGCCACACCGAGAAGAACATTTTTCAAGGTTATTCTTCCGGAGCTCAGACCGGCGCTGCTTACAGGATTTGGACTGGCATTTGCCAGAGGAATCGGAGAGTACGGCAGTGTCATCTACATATCGGGCAACAGCGCGAAGGAGCAGACACAGGTCATATCATACGTGATCATGCAGAAGCTCAGCTACATAGACTATGCCAGCGCAACAGCGATAGCACTGGTGATGCTGGTCATATCATTTGTATTGTTATTTGCGATCAACATAGTACAGCTGAGGCAGTCGAGAAGGACAAACCTACTATAAACCTATAATAAGTTACGACAATCATTGATGCGCAAATGCACAAACGAAAGGAGAAAACACAATGAGCGAACAGGAAAAGCTGCAGCGCGGCAAGCGCAGGACAAAGATAATACTGATAACCGTGACGGTGCTTTTCATAGTGCTCATGCTTGTTGTTCCACTTATATCGGTGATAACAAGTGCGCTGAAGGAGGGCTTTAAGTTCTACCTGCAGTCCATCACGACAGAGTACGTGATAAGTGCACTTGGTGTCACACTTATTGCCACAGTCATAGCTGTGGTGGTAAACACATTTTTCGGAATATGTGCGGCATGGCTGCTGACGAAGTTCTCCTTCAAAGGCAAGCAGGTGCTGGCGACACTGATAGACATTCCGTTTTCCATATCACCTGTCATCGTAGGCCTTGCCTACCTCATGACATTTGGAAGACTTGGATGGACGTATCCGGCGATCAGGTGGATCAATGATATGCTGGGGACAAACATCAGGATAACATTTGCAGTTCCGGGAGTTGTGCTTGCTACCATATTCGTGACATTCCCATTTGTGTCGAGGGAGCTTATCCCGGTGCTGAACGCCCAGGGCAAGGATGAGGAGGAGGCAGCGGCGCTCATGGGGGCGAAGGGCTTCACGATATTCAGAAGGATAACACTTCCCCAGATGAAATGGGGACTCATATACGGAATAATTCTCTGTACCGCCAGAGCACTCGGCGAGTTCGGTGCGGTAAATGCATTGTCCAAGACAAGGGGTGGGACATTTACACTTCCACTTGAGATCGATGCGCTGTACATGTCGGGAACGGAGGAATCCATCACAGCAGCATTTGCTGTATCGTCCATACTGGTGATCATAGCAGTCATAATATTGTTCCTGAGAAATCTGCTTGAGTACAGAGCGAAGAGGAAACGCGCTTATGAACGAAGTTCATAACTCTCATGCGCGTGACGACCTGCCGCTGAGCGGAGGCGAGGGGGCGATACCCGAAAAAGGGCGATATCCGATAAGGGTGAAGTGAGATAGTCTGCATATGGGATGGCTTGCAGGAGCTTCGAGAGATAGATCAGATGTGGCAGAATAAGAAAACAATAAGGAGGCTGACGACATGTACGTCGAGATGAAAAATATATATAAGAAATATGGAGATTTCCTGGCGTCCAACAATGTCAGCTTTGGTGTGGAGAAGGGCAAGCTGGTGGCGCTTCTGGGACCGTCGGGAAGCGGAAAGACGACACTTCTCCGAATGATAGCCGGACTTGAAAATCCAAATTCCGGTGACATATACATAGACGGCAGGCGTGTAAATGATATACCAGCTGCGAAGAGAGGAATAGGATTTGTATTCCAGAATTATGCACTGTTCCGTTACATGACGGTATTTGACAATGTGGCATTCGGACTTGAACTCATGAAGGTTCCAAAGAAGGAGATCAAGAAGAGAGTTATGGAGCTTCTGGAGCTTACAGGGCTGTCAGGTATGGAGAAGAGATATCCGAATCAGCTCTCAGGCGGACAACGGCAGAGAGTGGCATTTGCCAGGGCGCTGGCACCGAATCCACAGGTGTTGCTGCTGGACGAGCCATTTGCCGCGATAGATGCAAAGGTCAGGACGGAGCTTAGAACCTGGCTCAAGGAGATGGTTGAAAAGCTTGGCATAACGAGCATATTTGTCACTCACGATCAGGATGAGGCTGTGGAGGTTGCGGATGAGATCATCATCACCAATCACGGACAGATAGAGCAGATGGGATCACCGATGGAGATATACAAGACGCCGTCCACACCGTTTGTGGCACAGTTCATCGGAAGGTCAACCGTTGTGGAGGACTACGAGAAGCTTAAGGGCTTTGATAGAGTGCCGGGAGCGGACAAGGCAGTCATCAGACCTGAGTTTGTAAAGATATCCAAGAGCGGCAGACTGGATCAGTACCAGAGTGCGGCGGAGTCGGGAATAGTCAAGGATGTGCTGTTCCGCGGAAGCCATCTGGACGTAACGGTGGATGTCAACGGAGTGGAGATCGTCGCTGAGAGATCCATGGAGAAGGATGTCGTAAAGCCGGGGGAGCAGGTTCACGTTCTAATCTACAGGCTGTATGTATTTGATGAGAATCAGACATATCTGCTGGAGAACAAGGCAATGCAGGATAACGATGTATTCTACATCTAATTATAAAAGTGATTGGAGAGAAAATATGGGTATTGCAAACAGGAAAATACTTCATACGGACATTTTGATAATCGGTGGTGGTACGGCTGGCTGCTATGCAGCGCTGACCGTCAGAGAGCATTCTGATTATTCCATCGTCATCGCGGAGAAGGCAAATATAAAGAGAAGTGGATGTCTGGCGGCGGGAGTGAACGCCATCAACGCATACATAGTAAAGGGCAGGAAGCCTGAGGACTATGTGGACTACTGCAGGAAAGACGCTGACGGGATCGTCAGAGAAGATCTTTTGCTTTCTATGTCACAGGGGCTGAACCGTGTAACAGACAAGATGGAGAAGCTGGGGCTGGTTATCCTCAAGGATGAGAATGGAGAGTATGTTGCAAGGGGCAACAGAAATATCAAGATAAATGGTGAGAACATGAAGCCGCTGCTTGCAAATGCGGTGGAGGAGCTTGACAACTGTCAGATACTTAACAGAGTCAACATCACGGATTATATAGTTGAAAATAATCAGATCCTCGGGGCATTTGGATTCTCCATAGAGGATAATACAGCCTACGAGATCAGAGCAAAGAAAGTGCTCTGTGCTACAGGCGGTGCGGCGGGACTTTACAGACCGAACAATCCGGGATTTTCGAGGCATAAGATGTGGTATCCGCCGTTCAACACCGGAGCGGGATATGCAATGGGAATAAATGCCGGGGCGGAGATGACTACATTTGAGATGAGATTTATAGCACTCAGATGTAAGGACACCATAGCCCCAACTGGAACTATAGCCCAGGGTGTCGGCGCTAAGCAGGTCAACTCACTCGGCGAGGTATACGAGAACAAATACGGACTCACCACATCCCAGAGAGTGTACGGAACGGTGAGAGAGAATATAGAAGGCAGAGGTCCATGCTATCTGAGAACCGAGGGCATCACCCCAGAGCAGGATGACTCACTGAAGAGGGCATACCTCAACATGGCTCCGAGCCAGACTCTCAAATGGCTAGAGTCCGGCAAGAATCCGAGTGAGCAGAATGTGGAGATAGAGGGCACAGAGCCTTATATAGTCGGAGGCCACACGGCGAGCGGTTACTGGGTGGACAACGACAGAGAGTCCACAATACGCGGACTGTTCGCAGCCGGAGATGTGGCGGGCGGATGTCCACAGAAGTATGTGACCGGAGCGATGGTTGAGGGAGAGATAGCAGCCATTGCCATGGTAAAGCAGCTTGACGAGGGATACCTTGATCCTGAGCTTGACGAGGAGACAGCATTTGACAGAAAGATAGAAGAGTATGACCATTTCCTCGACACTGACGAGAAGATGTTCACGTACGAGGCGATAGAGGAGGCCATGCAGAAGGTCATGGACAACTACGCCGGAGGAATATCCACCCACTACCAGTTCAACGAGAAGCAGCTTGAGCTGGCAAAGGAGAAGATAGAGCAGCTCCAGAAACTTGTATGGCACATAAGTGCCCACGACATGCACGAGCTCATGTTTGTGTATGAGGTGAAGGAGAGACTCACAGTTGCACTCTCTGTAATCGCACACCTGAAGGACAGGAAGGAGACGAGATGGCACAGCTTTGCTGAGAATCTGGACTACCCGGAGAAGAGTAAAGACTGGGAGATATTTGTCAATTCAAAGATGGTGGACGGCGAGCTTAAGATGATACACAGAGACCTGGTTAATTTGTGCCAGGTTCCCGCAGGGAATAAGGCATGCAGCGTCAGCCCCTCGCCGAAGGCGACTTCAAATGGGCTGATGTTCCAAGGAAAGGGGGATGTATATGAGCATAGTGATAAATAAAGAGCTTTGCAAAAACTGCGGCAAATGTGCAAATGTCTGCCCGGGTTCCCTCATAAAGAGAGATGAGGATGGACAGATATTCATGAAATACCCTAAGGATTGCTGGGGGTGTTCATCCTGTATCAAGGAGTGTGCATTTGACGCCATCTCATTATATCTCGGAGCTGACATCGGCGGAATGGGAAGCCGGATGTCGGTGGAGAACAAGGGAGATCTGCTTCTGTGGAATATCCGAAAGATGGATGGCACCACAGACCAGATCGTGATAGATAAGAAGGAAGCTAATAAATATTAAAAGATAAAAGAAGAAAGGTTGGTATAGATATGGGTACATTATCACATCTTGACGAACTGGAGGCAGAGGCGATATACATCATCCGCGAAGTTGCTGCGGAGTGTGAGAAGCCGGTTATGCTTTATTCCATAGGAAAGGACAGCTCGGTAATGCTTCATCTGGCACTCAAGGCATTCTATCCTGAGAAGCCGCCATTTCCATTCTTGCATGTAAATACAACATGGAAGTTCAAGGAAATGATCGAGTTCAGAGACAAGACAGCGAAGAAATACGGACTTGACATGATCGAGTACATCAACGAGGAGGGTGTCAAGAAGGGCATCAATCCATTTGACCACGGCTCAGCATACACAGATATCATGAAGACACAGGCGCTCAAGCAGGCTCTTGACAAATACGGTTTCACAGCAGCATTTGGCGGCGGACGCAGAGACGAGGAGAAGTCCCGTGCGAAGGAGAGGATACTCTCATTCAGAAATGCACAGCATGCCTGGGATCCAAAGAACCAGAGACCGGAGATGTGGAAGTTGTTCAACACCAAGATCCAGAAGGGCGAGGAGGTCAGAGTATTTCCACTTTCCAACTGGACAGAGGCTGATATATGGGAGTACATAGAGCGTGAGAACATAGAGATTCCATCACTGTACTTTGCAAAGGAGAGACCTGTTGTATACCGTGACGGCAATATCATCATGGTCGATGATGACAGAATGAAACTCAGACCTGGTGAGAAGATAGAGATGAAGAGTGTTCGTTTCAGAACTCTCGGATGCTATCCACTGACAGGCGGCGTGGAGTCCACAGCGGACACACTCCCTGAGATTATCGAGGAGACGCTCAGTGCGGTATCCTCAGAGAGAACCACCAGAGTTATTGACAACGAGGCAGCAGGCAGCATGGAGCGTAGAAAGAGGGAGGGATACTTCTAAGATGAGTGGATTACTTAAATTTATAACATGCGGAAGTGTAGATGACGGAAAGTCAACACTTATAGGACATATATTATACGATTCAAAGCTTTTATATGCAGATCAGGAGAAGGCTCTGGAGCTTGATTCCAAGGTAGGAAGCCGCGGCGGTGCCATCGACTATTCACTTCTTCTGGATGGACTGATGGCGGAGCGTGAGCAGGGTATCACCATCGACGTTGCATACAGATATTTTACAACAGACAAGAGAAGCTTCATCGTGGCAGATACACCGGGCCATGAGGAGTACACAAGGAATATGGCGGTTGGAGCTTCATTTGCCGACCTGGCAGTCATCCTCATCGATGCAAAGCAGGGCGTGCTGGTGCAGACCAGAAGACACGCAAGGATCTGCGCGCTGATGGGAATCAGATACTTTGTATTTGCAGTAAATAAGATGGATCTTGTCGGATACGATGAGAAGCGTTTCAACGAGATAGTTGAGCAGATAAATGAGCTGTCATCAGAGCTCAGTCTGCCAAATATCACTATCATCCCTGTGTCAGCGACAGAGGGTGACAATGTGACAAAGAAGTCGGAGAACATACCTTGGTATGAGGGTCCAGCACTCCTTACATACCTTGAGGATATAGATATCGCAGAGGATAACACAGAGGCAGGATTCTATATGCCTGTTCAGAGAGTGTGCCGTCCTGACCACACATTCAGAGGTTTCCAGGGTCAGATCGAGGATGGTGAGATCCACGTCGGAGACGAGATCAACACACTCCCAAGCAACGAGACCGCAAAGGTCAAGAGCATCCATGTGGGATTTGACACAGTGGACTCAGCACAGAAGGGACAGCCTGTAACAATACAGCTTGACCGTGAGGTTGATGTGTCAAGAGGATGTGTGCTCACAGTTGATTCAGGCGCAAAGGTTGCATCTTCGATCACCGCAACACTTCTCTGGATGGATGACGATGAGCTGTACAATGGCAAGAACTTCTTCGTGAAGCTCGGAACAAAAATGATCCCTGGTACAGTTACACATATCGATTACACCATAGATGTAAATACAGGCGAGCAGAAATCAGCGGACACCCTTTCCAAGAATGGTATCGCAGTATGCAGGATCGCATTTGCCGACAGGATCGTGGTTGACGAGTTCAAGAAGCATAAGACTCTCGGAGAACTCATACTCATTGATCGTGTAACAGACATGACAAGTGCCTGCGGTGTTGTCGAGGAGGTTCACACTGAGGAGACCGGACTTTACGAGGGACGCATAGACAGAAATGTGCGTGCAGCGATCAAGGGACAGAAGGCTGTCATAGTTCCATTTGCAGCAGGCAATGTCACAAGAGATTTCGTTGAGTCGGTAGAGAAGAAGCTCAGCATCGACGGACGTCATACATACCTGTACGCTCCAGATATCCGCGAGGATGTAAATGCTGTATTAAAGCATCTTCATCATGCCGGAATCATCGTACTTCTCTTCGCAAGCGAGCAGCAGATCGCAGGAATCAAGGTAGAAGGCGCCGAGATCTACAGTGGCGACTGGAATGCTGACGGCGAGCTTGACGCAGACGAGATAGCAGATGAGATCCGCAAGGAGTCTGTATACGACGCGGCCCAGGTTCACGATGGAAACTACATCTAAAAAAGATCACGTAGTAATATAATAATAAAGCGAAGGACGGAGGTGTTTTATGCCTTCGTCCTTCGCTTTTGTATAGAAAGTAGTAATATGAAATATTTATTTGTCAGAACCTTTAAGTCTGGCTATTTCTGCCCTTAATTCGGCAAGCTCGTTGTCCTTGTCGGCGAGCTTCTTGTCTTTGTCGGCAATCTCCTTATCCATCTCAGCCATACGTTTTTCCATCCTGGCTTTCTCTTCCTGAAAAACATCCACAAATGTAATAATCGACTGTTCCACCATATCCGTAACCTCCTCGGTCTCTTCAAACTGGGAATATAGGCGAGTATAAAGCATCTGAGTAAATCTGTATAGTTGTGCTCCATCCTCAGCTGTTATATTCCCAAGTTCCACGTGCTTGTCTATGCTACCCATTATATCTGTTTTGATGAGGCTTTTCAATGAGGCTATATTCTTTGGTGTACGTGCTTTCTTATTCCTCAGCTTTTCGCGGAGTTTCAGAATGTAGAATGGAATCAGGATGATCATTTTCCTGTCGTTTATTTCCTTTACGGAGCAGGACGTGAGTTTTGTAACAGGGACGTTATAGATTATGTTCTGGGTATGCCCGAATCCCACCTGCAACGAATATGTATCAGGTACTGATTTTGGTACATTGCTCAGATATATCACACAGGGTTCAGGAAAATGAATTCGATATACCTGACAGCCCTCTTCGTCCTGCAGTATCTCCTTAGTCTGATCTGCATATCCCGCTCCATATGAAAATACACGGAATACAATAGAATCATCCTTTTTCATCTGCGCTTCCATATGATATGCATCGGAATTGTTGATTACGAGTATGGTGTCGGCCAGAGTTGTGGTCATAGAATTCTGATTATCGTGAACATTTTCAGTCCAGTGATAAGATACTGTTGAGTTTTCCGGATCGTAAAACATGTTGAACAGGCCGTTAATCATGTTGATCACAGCTTTCGAGGACAGCGTGAGAATCTTCTTGAAGATGCTGTCATAAAGTTTTCTTGTTGTTGGCAAGAGTGTTCCTCCTTAGTATTTTATCCGGCCGGTAGGCACACTTTAGACCATTCAAATCGCTGTGTCAATAGGTTTTGGCAAATGCGTTTATAAAGCGCAGAGTGACGCTGTGAGTGGAAAAATAAGGGGGAAATGGGAGGTGATTTTACTATTTGTATAGTAGACGAGGGAATATGTTTTGCTCTTGTTTTGTTTGCTTCACATCCTCCATTGTGCCCCAACATACTCTGTGTTAAAATTGTTCATGGGACTAGGCACCAATGGTACGAGGTGCTGCGACTGGGAGACCGCCATGAAGCGGGCTGATGAATATATGTACAGGCAGAAGAGCGAACATAAGCATTGCTGTGTGTGATTTATCAGAACATATATGCTATTAGTTGGTGAGGAAAGAAATGAGTTCTACATTAAAACAAAATAAATATGAAATTGATATGTGCAACGGGACGATCATGGATAAGCTGATCTCATTTTCGCTCCCGCTTATGCTCTCGGGTATTCTGCAGCTGATGTTCAATGCGGTGGATATCATTGTTGTAGGGAAGTTCAGTGGTAACGAGTCGCTGGCGGCGGTCGGTTCAACCACAGCACTTATCAATGTATTCACCAATTTGTTCATAGGGATATCCCTTGGGGCAAATGTGCTTGCGGCAAGGCTTTATGCCGCAGGAAAAGATAAAGAAATGTCAGAGACAGTACATACCGCGATCGCGCTGGCGCTGGTCAGCGGTATTATTATGGCCTTTGTCGGGTGGATTTGCGCAAAACCGGCGCTTGAGCTTATGGATACTCCGGGGGATGTCATCGGACTTTCTTCTTTATATATGAGGATATATTTCCTGGGAATGCCATTTTTCATGCTGTACAATTACGGCGCTGCCATACTCAGGGCGGTGGGAGATACCAAAAGACCACTCCTTTTTCTGGTTATATCCGGAATTGCAAATACAGGCCTTAACCTGTGTTTTGTGATCATTTTCAAGCTTGGAGTTGCGGGGGTCGCAATCGGAACAGTCATCTCACAGCTGATATCCTGCGTGCTCGTCCTCCGCTGCCTGTGCAGGTCAGAAACGAGCTATCAGCTTAGATTTTCAAAGCTTACCATCAAGGGTGCATATGTAAAGCAGATCTTTTCGGTCGGAGTTCCGGCTGGAATCCAGAGCACGGTCATCAACTTCTCAAATGTACTGCTGCAGTCGTCAGTCAACTCGTTTGGCTCGGTTGCCATGGCGGGCTACACGTCGGCAAATAATATATTTGGCTTTCTGTATGTGACGGTGAATGCTGTAACGCAGGCGTGCATGAGTTTTACGAGCCAGAACTACGGTGTCGGCAAATGGAAACGTATGGAGAGAGTTCTGATCGACTGTCTGATATTGTCATTTGCGGCAATGATGGTTCTGGGCAATGGAGCGTATTTCTTTGGACCGCAGCTGCTGCATATATATACGAGCAGCGACGCGGTTATAAAGTGCGGAATGGAGATTCTGCTGTATACGACAGTCACATATTTCCTGTGCGGATTTATGGACTTGTTCCCGGGGGCGCTTCGTGGGATGGGACATTCCGGAGTTCCGATGCTCCTCTCGATCATAGGAACGGTGGGAACCCGAATCGTGTGGATATACTGGATTTTCCCGAGACACAGATCCCTGGCGGTTCTGTTCATCTCATATCCGGCGTCCTGGATCATAACCCTTGCTATGCAGATAGTATGTTATTTCTATGTGAGGAAGATGCTGTATAAGAAAATTGCAAATAAGAAATGAGTGAAAACGTATGGGGAAGCTGCCAGAGAAATGGCATGTGCCGTGTATACCGTACGGAATTATAAAATAAGCAATGCGCCCCTCGCCGCTAACGCGGCCTTGAGGATGGCATGCGCCGTGGAAGACGGACGAAATTATAAAATAAGCCATGCTCCCCTCGCTGCTAACGCAGCTCGTGGAATGGCATGCGCCATATAGATAACAAAAAAACACCAGTTGATTGTGATCAAGCTCCCATCAACTGGCATTTTTTTATTATCTGCATGGCTTATTTTATAATTCCTATTGACATAGTAGGGTATAAGAGCTATAATCCTATCATGTTCGTAGGAATTATAGGATTTATTATTTAGTGAGGCATAGAAGATCATGAGATTTAACACAGCATTATTACACAGCGCAAAGCTTGGTGATGAGAATACAGGCGCCACACTTACACCGATCTATCAATCCAGTGCATTCTATCAGCCTTCGGCGGAGCAGCATGAGAAGCTCTTCCACAACAAGGCGACGGGGTATTCTTACACGAGGATCAACAACCCGACGATAGCTGCATTTGAGGAGCGGATGACGAATCTTGAAAAGGGAGTGGGTTCGGTAGCGTGTTCTTCTGGAATGGCGGCACTCACAAATGCACTCTTAAATATAGTAGGGACTGGCGGAGAGATAGTCTCCAGCACAGGACTCTACGGTGGAACGATAGATCTGTTCCACGATCTGGAGGCATTTGGGATCAAGACGACATTTGTGGAGATATCGAATAAGGAAGCGGTTGAGGCGGCGATCACGGAGAATACCAGAGTGATATTTGCCGAGACCATAGGTAATCCAAAGCTTGATGTGGTGGATATCAAAGCTCTCTCGGAGCTGGCACATTCACATAACCTGCCGCTCCTGATAGACAATACAGTGGCGACTGCATATCTGGTCACACCACTGACACTTGGAGCGGACATAGTCATCAATTCCACATCCAAGTACATCAATGGCAACAGCGATGCCATAAGCGGAGTCATCACCGACAGCGGCAATTTTAAATGGGACGCAGAGCGTTATCCGCTTCTGCAGCAGTACAAGATGTTCGGAAAGTTCGCCTATATAGCAAAGCTCAGAAACGGACTTTTTAGAAATACAGGAGCCTGCATAGCTCCGCAGACGGCATTTTACAATATGCTGGGCATGGAGACATTGGGGATTCGAATGGAGCGATGCTCACACAATGCACTTGCCCTTGCTCAGTTCCTGGAAAGTCAGGAGGGTGTAAAAGTCAACTATCCGGGACTTGAATCCAGTCCTTGGCATGACATCGCAAATGAACAGCTCCACGGTGGTTATGGTGCCATAATCACCATCAGAGTCGGCAGCAAGGAGAAGGCATTTGCGGTGATGAACAAGCTCACAATACCGCAGATAGTGTCGAACATAGGAGACACAAAGACGCTCATCGTGCATCCTGAATCAACACTGAATGCGCACAGCACAGAGCAGGAGAAGCTTGACGCCAACGTATATGATGATATGATTCGTATTAGTGTCGGAATCGAGGACGTGGAGGATCTCATAGAAGATTTCCAGAAAGCCCTTGCCGACTAATACACAAATGATTTGGAGGAACTACATATGGCAGTAGATTACGCAGCTCTGAAAAAGGGCGGATTCATGAGACAGAAACAGAAGAATAACTTTTCTCTGAGACTTCAGGTGGTGGGAGGAAATCTTACCGCAGAGAATCTCAAGAAGATAGCAGAGGTTGCCGAGAAATACGGAGATGGACATGTACATCTCACATCGAGACAGAGCGTCGAGATCCCATTTGTTAAGCTTGACGATGTGGAAGAGGTAAAGGAAGAACTGGCAAAGGGAGGCTGTAAGCCGGGTGTGTGTGGCCCAAGAGTAAGAACAGTCACAGCGTGCCAGGGAAATCAGATCTGTCCGAGCGGCAATATAGACACTTATGATATAGCAAAGAAGCTTGATGCGAGATATTACGCAAGGGAGCTTCCCCACAAGTTCAAGTTCGGTGTCACAGGATGCCAGAACAACTGTCTGAAGGCAGAGGAGAACGATGTGGGAATCAAGGGCGCAATGGTAGTAGAGTGGGATGAGCCATCATGCATCATGTGTGGCGTGTGCGTCAAGGCGTGCCGTGAGGGCGCGATCACCATGGAGGACGGCAAGATCATCCTCGACACAGACAAATGTAACTATTGCGGTCGATGCGCAAAGGCATGTCCTACAGATGCATGGAAGGGCGAGACAGGATACCTTGTCTCATTCGGAGGATTATTTGGTAACACGATCCACCGCGGCGAGGAGTTACTTCCGGTTGTTACATCTGAGGAGCAGCTTTTCCGTATCACAGATGCAGCAATACAGTTCTTTGCAGACAATGCAAAGCCAAGCGAGCGTTTCCAGTTCACCCTGGAGCGCGTGGGCTTAGACAAATTCAAAGAAGTATTAAAGGAGGCTTACAATGGCTGATTATGAAATCAATGACAGAGTAGATATAACTGATGTGGTGTGCCCGATGACATTTGTCAAGGCGAAGGTAGCCATGGAGGAGCTTGAGATAGGACAGGTGCTTGCGGTTACCATGAATGACGGCGAGCCTGTACAGAATGTACCAAGAAGCTTCAAGGAGGAAGGACAGCAGATCCTGAAGCTCATCGACAACGAGAATGGCACTTATGATCTTATAGTTAAAAAACTGGAGGATTGATCAGAAAAGGAGAAAATGAATGGCAGTAAGAGTCAGTGCAGAGGATTTCGATGCGAAGGTTCTTCAGTCGGAGCTCCCGGTCATCGTGGAATTCTATTCGGACAGCTGCATACCATGCAAGCAGCTCTCACCTATCCTTGGCGGCATCGAAGATGACTACGAGGACAAGGTAAATGTATACAAGGTAAATGTAAACTTCGACGCAGAGCTTGCTGAGAAGTACGCAGTCATGGCATCACCAACCATACTCTTCTTCAAGAGTGGTGAGGAGGTTTCCCGCATCCGCGGTCTTGTGAAGAGAAATGCGCTGGAGGAGGAAGTTGGCAAATTATTGTAGAAATTCGTTGGTAAAGTGACACAATGGAGTATTTGACTGTAGTCAATTACTTCCAGTGTACAGAAGAATGAAACTATATAATTAAAATTATAAAGTATATAATCACATTTTATGCAGCCCGGTAATCCCGGACAGGCAAATGAATCGTCAGGAGGAAAGAAAAATGACAGTCACAATAGCAGGAAAGAAGAAAGAGATAGCAGAGAAGACAACAATAGCTCAGATCATCGTGTCAGAGAACGTTGAGAATCCGGACTATGTCACAGTAACAGTCAATGATGAGTTTGTTGACTCAGATGCATTTGCAACAACAGAGCTCAAGGACGGCGATACAGTAGAGTTCCTCTACTTCATGGGAGGTGGCAGCTTCTAATGGCATTCACAAATGAACAGATGGAACGTTACTCACGTCACATTATCCTTCAGGAAGTTGGCGTGAAGGGACAGAAGAAATTGTTAAATGGCAAGGTGCTGATCATAGGCGCAGGTGGACTGGGAGCGCCAGCCGCTATGTACCTGGCAGCAGCCGGAGTAGGAACCATCGGTATAGTTGATGCCGATGAGGTAGATCTGTCAAATCTTCAGAGACAGATCATTCACGGAACAGCAGATGTGGGCAAGGCAAAGGTCAAATCCGCAAAGGAGACCATGAACGCCATGAACCCTGATGTAAATGTGATCACATACAGAGAGTTCGTGACATCAGAGAACATCATGGATCTCATCAAGGACTATGATTTCATCATCGATGGAACAGACAACTTCCCTGCAAAATTCCTTATCAACGATGCCTGTGTTATGGCTAAGAAGCCATTTTCACATGCAGGAATCATCAGATTCAAGGGTCAGCTTATGACATATGTTCCAGATGAGGGACCATGTTACAGATGTGTATTCAAGGATCCACCTCCAAAGGATGCGGTTCCTACATGTAAGCAGGCCGGAGTCATCGGAGCAATGGGCGGTGTTATCGGAAGTCTTCAGGCTATGGAGGCAATCAAGTATCTCATTGGAGTTGGCGATCTTCTGACAGGAAGACTCCTTACATTTGACGCACTTAAGATGGAATTCCACACAGTAAAGCTCCCTCACAAGAAGGGCTGTGGATGTGCTGTATGTGGACCAAATCCAACCATCACCAAGCTCATCGACTACGAGCAGGTGGAGTGTGACGGAAAGTAATTTTCATAAGGAGGACCCGCTTGCGGGAGATTCCTTATGAAGCACGCAGACGCCGCGCGAAGCGCCTTTTCATGCGTCTGCTCAATGCTTGATAATAAGGAGGATATGAAGTAAGATGTTGTACATGACAAAGTCTGATTACGAGAAGATACTTGCACACTGCAAGGAGGGCCTTCCAAATGAGTCCTGTGGTCTGATCGGCGGTGTCAGAGAGGGAGACAAGAAGTACATCAGGAAGGTGTATCTCCTGACAAATATTGACGCCAGCAACGAGCATTTTTCCATGGACCCGAGAGAGCAGCTTGCGGCAGTTAAGGATATGCGTGCAAATGGATACGAGCTTCTTGGCAACTTCCATTCCCATCCAGAGTCTCCATCCAGACCTTCGGAGGAGGATAAGAGGCTTGCATATGATTCCAAGGTGAATTATCTGATCCTCTCCCTCATGGAGATAGACAATCCGGTACTCAAAGCCTTCAACATAGATGAGGAAAAGAATGTGACGATAGAGGAGCTTGTTATAGAATCATGATAGATAGCAGGCATTTGAAAGAACAGGGCGGGCTTTGATACCCGCCCTTGTTCTTTACGTGAGCTTGTCATAAATTTTCATTTGGAGTTACTGAAGATATGTTTTGCATAAGTATAAATCATAAGAATACACCGGCCGATGTCAGGGAGAGCTTTGCATTTTCGACAAAAGGACAGAGACAGTTCACCGAGCGGCTAAAGGCTGCGGTGGGTGGATGTGTCGTGTTGTCGACCTGCAATAGGATGGAAATATACTTTACGGATAAATGTGAGCCATGTGGGTCTGTTATAACAGGAAAAATGAGCAGCGGTGAAGCTTCCGGTGGGCGAGGTGGACTGCTTGAACAGGTAGAAATGCTTCTGGCTAATGATAGGGATGTCCCTGTCAGCCTCATAAGAAGATATAGCATGAATTATGAGGGATTCCAGTGTATGTTACATCTGTGCAGAGTGGCGTGTGGTATGGATTCCATGGTGCTCGGCGAGGTGGAGATCATACATCAGGTGAAGAGCGCATATCTTGTGGCAAAGAAGCTTGGAGCCTGTGACGGCGAGCTGAATATAGCATTTCAGGGAGCACTTGCGGCGGCAAAGGCGGTGGCAACGGAGAGTGATGCCACGAGACTTCCGGTATCCGTCGGAACTTTGTCAGCCCGGGAGGCAGTAAGCTTTATAAGAAATCGTGGGACTGAGAACACGTGCAGAGATGTGCGAAGAGATGAGGCAGACTGTAAAAGTGCTTTGGGTGACCATGGAGAAATTGTAAATGCCGAAACTGCAAGGGCCGGCTATGATGATGGGGTATATGCTGAAAATACCTGCACTGGTAATATTCTTGTCGTAGGAGCCACAGGCAAGATAGGCAGCATAGTTGTCAAGGATATTGCAGATCTTGCGCCAGATATAGAGATAACAGGCACAAGCAGAAGTCACCACAGTGCAGATAGCATATTTGACAGACATCAGCAGATCAGGATAGAGGACTACAGCAGAAGATATGAGCTGGCAGCCTGGGCGGATGTCATCATCAGTGCGACAGCAAGCCCACATTATACATTTGTCAGGGATGAACTGGCGGAGGCTGTGAAAATGCAGCCGAAGCGGAGATTGCTCCTTGATCTGGCAATGCCAAAGGACATTGATCCTGCGGTCTCAGATGTGGACGGATGTGTGCTGCGTGACATAGACTATATCAGAACACTCTCCAGAGAGAACAATGAAAGCAGGGCAAAAACAATCACAGAGATGGAGCCGTGGCTCATATCACAGGTTGACGAGATCATGAAGAACATAGCATTTTCGAGGTTCAACAGGGAGCACGGAGACGTGATGGCGAAGCTTAAGACTATAGATGGCGCAAAGATGGTATATAAACTCAAAGGACAGCTTGAGTATGATGCATTTGAGAAAATGCTGGACAGTATTGTGACTGCCGGATGTGAGAACTGAATACTGCTTGTTTGCCTGAGGTTATGCAGTATCATCGGCTGATGATGTTTATGTCAGATGTCAGATAATTGGAACAACTTTTGGTGCTTTTTAATAGAGACTCAATAATAGAAATTAGAGGTAGCGATGTCGTATTTCCCATTTATGATAGAATTGAATAATGAGAGATGCCTGATCGCAGGAGGCGGAACTGTTGCATACAGAAAGGTGTGCAGCATGCTGGAATTTGGCGCGGTGGTCACGGTGGTGTCACCGGAGTTCTGCCCGGAGCTTTTAGAACTGGCGGAGCGATTGTGTGTATCGGATAAATATAGTTCAGGACATCTCACACTTGTGAAAAGATGCGTGCAGCCGCAGGATATTGACGGTGCATTTGTCGTCATAATGGCGACGGACGATGAGAAGGTCAACCACGACATGGCTGAGCTCTGCAGGCAGCAGCGCATACTGGTAAATGTGGTGGATGTGAAATCGGATTGTGGATTCTACTTTCCGGCGATCATAAAGGATAAAGAGGTCGTGATAAGCGTTTCCACCGGAGGACAGAGTCCGGTGCTTGCGGGAACAATCAAGAGAAATATAGAGAGCCATTTAGGCAGGAGTTATGGCGACATAGCGGAGCGGATGGGTGAGCTCCGGGAGCAGATCAAAGCACAGATAGACGGCGAGGAAGAGCGAAAGAAAGCATTTCAGCAAATGGTTAGGAGTCTGTTAGATGAGAGTTGAGAATGGACATGGTAAAAATAAACCGAATATTCGTAAATTTGCGGAGAATGACATGGCAGATGGATTCAATAGTGACGGTTTGGATTGCGAAAGCGGAGGACAGAAAAAAACAGTAAAAGTTGGAACCCGTGGTAGCAAGCTTGCTCTTGCTCAGACTGAACTGGTGATAAAGGCACTCAAGGAGAGATTTCCCCAGATTGATTTTCAGATGATTACAATGAGTACCCGGGGGGATCGGGACACCAGCAGAGCGCTTCTGGAATTCGGAGGCAAAGCGGTATTTGTCGAGGAGTTCGAGGAAGCTATACTTAAAGGTGACATAGACATAGCGGTACACAGTGCCAAGGATATGCCGATGGAGATCATGGAAGGTCTTACTATATCGGGTACACTTCCGAGGGCATGTCCGCAGGACGTTTTTATATATAAGAGTGGCAGGTCATTTGACAGAAATGACAGTTTCGTGGTGGGAACCAGCAGCCTGAGACGGCAGTACCAGATAAGAGACATGTATCCATATGCTGTGTGCAAGAATTTGAGAGGAAATGTCGGTACCCGCATACAGAAGCTGGAAGATGGCGAATACGATGCCATCATTCTTGCAGCGGCAGGGCTTGAGCGCCTGGGAGTTATTAAAGACAAAAGCAATGACAGCACAGAATGCTTTGAAGTGCACAAGGACGAACTTACATTCAGATACATCAGCACAGAGTCCATGCTTCCGGCAGCATGTCAGGGAATCATAGCCATAGAGACACGAACCTCTGGCGAGGTATACGATATGGTCAGAGCGATAAATGACACAGAGGCATACGCACAGCTCACATGCGAGCGCGCAGTCTTAAGTCGCCTGAACGCCGGCTGTCACGAACCGATAGGCGTGTACTCAGAACTTCATGGCGACCACATGAAGCTAAGCCTGATGAAAGCAGATGCGGCTTCATCGGACAAAGAGAAAGATGAAGAAATCCAGATACACAGAAAGACGGTAGAAGGAAACGCCGCAGAATGGGAACAGCTGGTAGAGAATTTAATAAAGTAGAGTAAGTTGTTTTGCAACAGTATATTTAAAAGATAAATAAAAACATAAAATGTAGATTGTTTTGAAGTAGTATGTATTGAAGATAAAAGAAAAGTAAAGAAGTAAATTTTTTCGATGCGTAAGCCGTGTGAGTTGGATGGGTGTCTCTATGGTGGGTAGCACATAAGCGATGGAAGCTTGTCGCTCCTTGCCAAACGGGAGCCTCCAACGCCCTTATTGGAGGCGGGAGTGAGTGCAAATAGGAGCAAGACAAGGTGACTGAGCTGTGCGTAGCCGAGAGACACCCATCCAACTCACACGGCGAATGGAGAGCAAAAAATGGTATATTTGATAGGCGCAGGCCCCGGCGACCCGGGACTCATCACGGTGAAGGGCCTGGAATTCATAAAACAATGCGATACAATCATATATGACAGGCTTGGCACCTACCAGCTTCTGGAGATGGTGAAGCCGGACTGCCGCAGGATATACGTTGGCAAGCAGGCGGGCAGCCATTACAAGAAGCAGCCTGAGATAAACGAGATACTTGTTGAGGAAGGCCGCAGAGGCAACATGGTGGTGCGCCTCAAAGGCGGCGATCCATTTGTATTCGGAAGAGGCGGCGAGGAAGTGACCGCACTTTTAGAAGCGGGGATTCCATTTCAGGTGATACCGGGAATAACATCCGCAGTGGCGGTTCCGGAGGTGTGTGGCATACCAGTGACACACCGAGGGACGAGTAGAAGCTTTCACGTGATAACAGGACACAAGCGGGCAGACATACACAGATCTGATGAAGGTGGTTTAGATGACTACGACTACATCAGAAATCAGGAAGGGACAAGCGTGTTCCTGATGGGGCTGAACAGACTGCCACAGATCATGGAGAGACTTGTTCAGACTGGGGCGGAGGAACATACTCCGGTTGCGGTCATTTCCAAGGGAACCATGCCTGGACAGAGGATAGTCCGCGGCGATATACAGACAATTGCGGACAAGGTGAACGAGGCAAAGCTTGAATCTCCTGCGATCATAGTTGTGGGTGAAAATGCAGCGTTGGATTTTACAGCACCAAACAGAGGACCGCTTCAGAATGTCCACGTTGGACTTGTTGGAACGCCAAAGCTTCGCGAGAAGATGAGAGTTGCAATAGATGCACTTGGCGGCCAGTCCTACAGCATAGTGGATATGAGTGTGGAGCAGACAGAGGAGAAGAACAGGCTGCGAGTGGCTCTGGAACATATAGAAGATTACAGCTGGCTGGCATTTACCAGTCAGAACACCATAACCCTGTTTTTCAAATGGCTCAGAGAATGGAATATAGATGTCAGAAAACTGGCTCATCTGAAACTTGCAGTGGTCGGTGCCGGAACAAGGGACGCACTTAAGGCTGAGGGATATATAGCGGATTACGTGCCGGACGAGTACACTACAAGCGCCCTTGCTATGGGACTTGCAAATGTGATGAATGACGGAGAGAAACTTCTCCTTCCGAGGGCAGTCCAGGGCAGCGAGACGATGCTTGACATACTTGATCAGGGCGGTGTGGTATATGAGGAGATCCCAGTTTATGACGTGGTTGGACGCAGGATGGAGAGCATACAGTATCTGAAGGATCTGGATGTGATAACATTTGTCAGCGCATCAGGAGTCAGAGGATTTCTAGATGTTCTTGATGCAGAGAAAAAAAACTGCGGTGTGGCTCATATGTTGAATGATATAGATTCATGTGGGGATCATACGGACAATACAGACGGCAGTTTTAAAATACATGATATAATGAAGAATATCCGCATAGCGGCACTTGGAAATGTGACCGAGAAGGCTTTGGAGAAGGCTGGTTATCATGCGGATATAGTTCCAGAGGTTGGTGATATCGAGCACCTTATATCAGCCATCGGTGATTATTATTTTAGAGAAAAGAGGCAGTAACATGATAAGACTCAGAAGACTTCGCGGAAGCGAGGCCATCAGAAATATGGTTAGAGAGAACAGGGTTAACAAGGAGGATCTTGTATATCCGATGTTTGTGGCGGAGGGCACAGGGATCAAGAATCCGGTAGACTCCATGCCGGGAATATACCAGTATTCACTCGACACATTTGAGGAGGAGCTTCGCAGAGTGGCGGACGCCGGAATCAGCGCGGTTCTCCTGTTCGGCATACCGGCTCACAAGGATGAGGTGGGTAGCAGCGCGTACGACGACCAGGGAATCATGCAGAAAGCAGTCAGGAGGATAAAAGAGCTGTATCCGGATATGATAGTCATAGCGGACATTTGTCTGTGCGAGTACACATCACACGGTCACTGCGGAATTATCCATGACGGCAAGATACTCAACGATGAGACTCTTCCATATCTGGGCAAGATGGCTGTATCACTTGCAAAGGCTGGCGCAGACATGGTGGCTCCGTCGGATATGATGGATGGACACACCGCATACATCAGAAAGGCACTTGACGACAACGGGCTGACGGATGTACTGATCATGGGTTACAGTGCGAAATTTGCATCTGGTTACTATGCACCATTTCGCGATGCGGCACATTCTGCACCACAGTTTGGAGACAGAAGGACATACCAGATGGATCCTGCAAATGGCAGGGAGGCTCTGAGAGAGTGCGAGGCGGATATCGCCGAGGGAGCAGACATAATCATGGTCAAGCCGGCACTTGCTTATCTGGATGTAGTCAAGGATGTGAGAAACCACACGGACTATCCGATAGCGGTGTACAATGTCAGCGGCGAATACTCCATGGTCAAGGCAGCTGCGGCAAATGGCTGGATAGACGAGAAGAGGATCGTCATGGAAAACATGACAGCCATGAAGAGAGCCGGCGCAGGAATCATCATAACTTATCATGCTATAGACGTGGCACACTGGCTTGAGTCGGAATCAATATGACGGAGTCATATTTCGGAATGATTCCGACGATCTGCCCCACTCGACGGAGGAGAGAGAGGCGTTTCCAAAGAGTCGGAATCATAAAAATTCACACAGGACGATAAATTATAGAAAGAAGAATGACAATGACAAATTCACAGGATCTATTTGAAAAATCACAGAAGGTAATTCCGGGCGGCGTCAATTCACCGGTCAGGGCATTTGGCTCGGTGGGACGGACACCTGTATTTATGAAGAAAGCAAAAGGTTCACATATATTTGACGAGGATGGCAATTCCTATGTGGATTATGTTTGTTCCTGGGGCCCGGGAATTCTGGGGCATGCCGATGACAGAGTCATAGATGCGGTGAAGGCGGCTTGTGATGACGGACTTACATTCGGCGCACCGACAAGGAAAGAGCTCGAGATCGCAGAGCTGGTAAATGAGCTCATGCCGTCAATGGAGCTGACACGAATGGTCAACTCGGGAACAGAGGCGGTGATGAGTGCCCTTAGAGTGGCGAGAGGATTTACAGGCAGAGACAAGATTGTAAAGTTCCGCGGCTGCTATCACGGACACAGTGATGGACTTCTGGTCAAGGCAGGCTCGGCGGCACTTACACAGTCAGTTCCGGACAGCCTGGGAGTTCCAAAGTCGTATACACAGCATACACTAATAGCAGAGTATAACAACGAGGACAGCGTAAAGAAGTTATTTGAGGCGGAGGGCAAAGACATTGCCGCAATCGTGGTCGAGCCGGTTGCCGCAAATATGGGAGTTGTCCCACCGCATGATGGATTCCTTCAGTTCCTCAGGGACATAACAAATGAGTACGGCGCACTTCTTATATTTGATGAGGTCATCACAGGTTTCAGACTCAGCCTTGGCGGTGCCCAGGAATACTTCGGGGTAAAGCCTGATCTCACAACACTTGGCAAGATAGTCGGAGGCGGAATGCCGGTGGGAGCATACGGCGGACGCCGCGATGTCATGAGCATGGTGGCACCACTTGGCGGAGTATACCAGGCGGGAACTCTGTCGGGCAATCCGATAGCCATGACAGCCGGACTCACAACGCTCCGCATACTCCAGAAGGAAAAGGATACAATATATCCGGCGATAGAAAAGAGCACAAGGCAGATAGCCGACACAGTCAGAAGCACATTTGGCGACACAGTCCATGTCAACCAGATAGGCTCACTGATGAGCGTATTCTTCACAGATCAGGAAGTAGTGGATATGGACACGTCAATATCCAGCGACACCGCAAGGTATGCAAAGTATTTCTCATACATGCTGGACAACGGAATCTACCTTGCACCATCACAGTTCGAGGCAATGTTCGTGTCCTACGCACACAGCAAGGAAGACGTATCCAAAACCTGTGAATTAATAAAGGCATATAAAGAGAATTAAAGGGACTTAAATAAGCCAGACGACGTCTCATTAGAAGTATCTTTAAATTTTTATATTGCAAGAATAATAAGACAAGTATTAAAAAGTAGTTTTGAAAAACACAATAAAAGTAACGGTTTTCAAAGTGTAAGTCTTTATGTGTTCGTGATGCTCCCAGGCGGGTAGCACATAGACGACGGAAGCTTGTCGCTCCTTGCTGAGCGGGAGTCCCCCTGCCCTTATAGGGGGCGGGAGCGAATGCAATCAGGAGCTAAGACAAGGTGACAGAGTCGTGCGTAGCCGGGAGCACCACGAACACATAAAGACGCCCCTTTGAAAAACAAGGAGGAAATATGAGAGATTTGGTTATTGTGGGCAGCGGCCCTGCGGGTCTGTCCGCCGCAGTCTACGCCAAGAGGGCGATGATGGACGTGGTGGTACTGGAGAAGGAGGCATTCTCCGGCGGGCAGATCGTGAATACAGAGCAGGTTGACAACTACCTTGGACTGCCGGGCATAAGCGGCTTTGACATGGGTATGAAGTTCAGAGAACACGCGGATACATTTGGCGTGGAGTTTGATGACAGAGAGGTGACAGCCATCGAGGATCACGGCGATCACAAGAAGGTCAGCCTGGAGGATGGCAGCAGCATAGAGACAAAGGCGGTTCTGATAGCCACGGGTGCAAAGCACAGAAAGCTTGGCGTTCCCGGTGAGGAGGAATTCACAGGGGCAGGAGTTTCTTACTGTGCCACATGTGATGGAGCGTTCTTTAGGAACAAAGAAGTCGCAGTTGTGGGCGGAGGCAATATAGCTCTTGAGGATGCCCTGTATCTGTCAAAGATGTGCAGCAAGGTATATCTGATCCACAGAAGAGATGAGTTCAGAGGCGAGAAAATACTCGGAGCGCAGGTGCTTGAGACTGAGAATATAGAATTCCACCCATTTGCGCAGGTGACAGAGATAGGCGGAACGCCGGGCAAGCTGAATCTCAAGGTTGCTGTGAATACACCAAAAACAGTGGGCGGACAGGCCAATCGCGATTTTACGCTTCCGGTAGCCGGTGTATTCATTGCCATAGGAACAAGCCCTATCACAGACTTCCTCGGTGACGTTGTGGAGCTTGATGACGCTGGTTATGTTGCAGCGGGCGAGACCGGACAGACCAGCACATCGGGAATATTTGCCGCGGGAGATGTGAGGACCAAGGCAGTGCGCCAGGTGGCGACAGCAGTTGGAGATGGTGCAGCAGTTATCCATTATGTTGAGGAATACCTGAACGGATTAAAAAAGAAGGTATAACTTGAGTATCTGATCAGCAACATATGGTAGGCAGCATAGAAACATAATCATAAAAATCAAGTGAATTAAACGGAAAATAATTGGCACGGAGATAAGGTAAGAACATTATAACTGCTTTTTCTCCCTGCCAAAAAAATAAAACCAATTCATAGTAATTCTATAGGTAAAATATAACAATGAACAGGAGGCGGAAAAATGTTAATATCATCAAAGGGACAATATGCACTGAGACTCATGGTAGATATATCGATAAACAGTGGCAGCACGGTTACTGTCAAAGCTGTAGCCAGAAGATGTGGATTGTCTGACAAATATCTTGAGCAGGTTACATCTTCTCTGCTAAAGGCAGGATATTTAAGGAGCGTGAGAGGGCCGAGGGGCGGTTACCGTCTGAACATGCCGGCGGAGGAGATCACGGTTGGGATGGTGCTAAGGGCGATAGAGGGCAGGATATCACCGATAGATAACAGAGTTGATGAGGACGGCGACACCAACATGGTCATGAACGATGTCATTGGAGAGGTGTGGGATGACCTTGAATCTGCCATCAACAATGTCCTTGATAACAAAACCATCGCCGATCTTACCCGGGAGTACAGTGACCGGATCGGATACATGTATTCGATATAAATCGGGACGGAGGGGCCAGATGTCAATAAGATTTCAGTTGAAAAAAAACTTATTTTGTATATAGTTGTAGTGGGATATATATCATATTAGGAGAATAAGAGATGTTAACACAGTTTTCGAGAACAGAGCTGCTATTTGGCAAGGAAGCCATGGACAAGCTGGCAGGCTCTAAGGTAGCGGTATTTGGAATAGGCGGAGTTGGCGGTTATGTATGCGAGGCACTGGTCAGGAGCGGTGTCGGAGCATTTGACCTGATAGATGATGACAAGGTGTGCCTGACAAATCTCAACAGACAGATCATAGCGACAAGGAGCACAGTTGGAAAGTATAAGACCGATGTTATGAGGGACAGGATGCTTGACATCAATCCAAATGTGGAGGTTGAGGTACACAAATGTTTCTTCCTTCCGGAAAATGCGGATGACTTCCCTTGGGACAGCTACGACTACGTAGTCGATGCGGTGGACACCGTGACAGCCAAGATCGCTCTTGTCATGAAGTGCAAGGAGAAGAATATCCCGATCATCAGCAGCATGGGTGCGGGAAACAAGCTTGACGGAAGCCAGTTCAAGGTTGCAGATATATACAAGACAAAGGTGTGTCCGCTTGCGAAGGTCATGAGAAGAGAGCTGAAGAAGAGGGGCGTCAAGAAACTCAAGGTCGTATACTCGGAAGAGATTCCGACAAGGCCGATCGAAGATATGGCGATAAGCTGCAGAAACAACTGCATTTGTCCTCCGGGTGCAGAACACAAATGTACAGAGCGCAGAGACATCCCGGGCAGCGTGGCATTTGTGCCATCAGTCGCAGGGCTTATAATAGCCGGTGAGGTGGCAAAGGATCTCATCAGGAGGTAATAAAAAAGGACGCTGAGAAATCAGCGCCTTCTCCATAAAAATACCAGAGTTCCAAGCAGAACCGCACCACCATAGATGAATGGTGCATTTTTGTCACTGTTCATAGTTCTTTCCGTATAAGATACGGATGGATTATTCGGGTTGTAATATATTGCGATTGACGACATGGAGTTGTAATTTGTTATACCGCGGACGGAAAGAAAACCATTGTGCAATACTCCGGACTGGTCGCGGTATTCATAGTTGATATGGGTTCTTTTACTGAATCTTCTGACAGATGTGATATCGGCGGATGTTCTGGTATAGTCCCGCTCGATACGGCATGCCTTACCCCGTATGGAAAGGCCGATGACCACAGCTATGATGAATGATGCTATTGGAATAATGTAAGTCGTATAAGGTAATAGTCTGAAAAAAATACTGATAGAATCCCCCGATGTTAAAATCATAATGTACCCCCTGAAATTGTTGTTTCCCCAAAATGTCAGACATGAGATCCTTATTTACATGCCGGACTTATATGTGTAAATTATAATATAAAGAAGACTGGTTGAGAATCCCTTAATTTAAGAGGATAAGTTTGTTAATATAGCAAATTACAGGTAATAAATATATTACTGTTTGTACTGCCGCTCATGATTGTCATAAGCTCAGTCATATTCGCATTTGCCAGAAGTGATAACATGGTGATAATAGGCCAATAATATAATAGAGAATATACAAAAGGAAGATGAACGAGATGGATAATAAAGAAGAAAAGAAGATTATAAGACAGGAGTTTCTGACAGGTGAGAGAGCTCTTTTCATGGGAAAAAATCTCGATATATATGATACGATATTTGACGATGGCGAGTCTCCGCTTAAGGAGAGCCGCGGCATAAATCTGTACGGCAGCATGTTCAAATGGAAGTATCCGCTGTGGTACAGCAAGAACATTGTTGCGGAGGATTGCCACTGGTTTGAGATGGCGAGAGCCGGAGTCTGGTACACTGATAATATCGCGGTGAGGCGGGCACTCATCCAGGCACCAAAGAACTTCCGCAGATGTAAAGGCCTGGAGCTTACGGATGTGACATTCACCCATGCTGAGGAGACCCTTTGGAGCTGCGATGACGTGACAATGGACCACGTGACAGCAAAAGGCGACTATTTTGCCATGAACAGCAGTAATATGAAGATAGACGACCTGAAGCTTGACGGCAACTATTCATTTGACGGATGCAGGAATGTAGAGATAAGAAACTCCAATCTGCTTTCAAAGGATGCATTCTGGAACACAGAGAATGTGACCGTATATGATTCATTCATATCGGGCGAGTATCTTGGCTGGAACGCAAAGAACCTCACCCTGATAAACTGCACCATCGAGAGCCTTCAGGGCATGTGCTACATCGACAACCTTGTGATGAAAAACTGCAAGCTCATCAACACAACACTTGCCTTCGAATATTCAACAGTGGATGCCGACATCTGTAGCAAGATAGACAGTGTCATGAACCCGACATCAGGAACCATCAAAGCCCAGCACATCGACAACCTGATAATAGAAAAAGACAAAGTAGATCCGTCAAAGACAAAAATAATAGTACAGGACTAAACGAGTTTAAGATTTGGTGATATATCATAACGTAAATGAGATTCCGCGGCTGCTGTGGTGAAACGAGTTGGCACATATAGAGTGCTCAATCGGTAGTGAAGTCGACTGAGCATTGCTGCTTCTTGCCGGAGCGGCGCAAGCAACGCCCTTATCGCTTGCAGAGCGCAGTGCAGATAGAAGCAAAGCAAGGCGAGGGAAGACGAACGTGATGGAGCACTCTATATGTGCCAGCCGTTTGCCACAGCAGCCGCGGAATCTCTCCATGAAGTGGAGGGACAAACATGAAGTTTGATTTTGACAAGGTTATAGACAGACGCGGCACAGGCTCCCTGAAGTGGGACGTGCCGGAAAACGAACTGCCAATGTGGGTGGCAGACATGGACTTTCAGACGGCTCCATGCATCAGGGAGGCACTGGCAGCCCGGGTGGAGCACGGAATATTCGGATATTCCATCATCCCGGACGAGTGGGCAGATGCCTACGTGAACTGGTGGGGCAACAGACACGGATTTGCGATAGATAGGGATTGGCTGGTGTTCTGCTCCGGAGTCATCCCAGCCATATCAACGGCGGTGAGAAAGCTCACCACGCCCGCAGAGAATGTTGTGGTGCAGACCCCTGTCTACAATATTTTCTTTAATTCTATATACAACAATGGGCGAAATATATTGGAAAGCCCTCTGAAATACGACGGCGATGGATATGCCATGGACTTTGAGGATCTTGAGGAAAAGCTTGCAGATCCACAGACCAGCCTCATGATACTCTGCAATCCACAGAATCCTGCGGGGAAGATCTGGGATAAGGAGACGCTTGCCCATGTGGGAGAGCTATGCGCAAAGTATGGTGTGACGGTCATCTCGGATGAGATACACTGCGATCTCACCGATCCAGGAAAGGAGTATGTGCCATTTGCCACGGCATCTGACACATGCAGGGATATAAGTGTGACCTGTATTGCGCCGACAAAGACCTTCAACATAGCTGGAATACAGACCGCAGCAATTGTGGTTCCGGATAAATTCCTGAGACACAAGATGTGGAGAGGTCTGAACACAGACGAGGTAGCCGAGCCAAATGTATTTGCGGTGGATGCGGCTATAGCAGCATTTACAGATGGTGGCGAGTGGCTGGACAGTCTCAGGCAGTATCTGTATGAGAACAAGCAGTATGTGAGAAAATTTGTATCTGAGAATATCCCTGACATGAAGGTGGTGTACTCGGAGGCAACATACCTTCTCTGGCTTGACTGCAGTAAGATAACTGACAACGCAAAACAGCTTTCAGCATTTATCAGGAAGAACACCGGACTCTATATGTCGCCGGGACTTTCATATGGTAAGAACGGAAAGGCATTTATCAGACTTAACATCGCATGCCCAAGGTCGATCGTGGAAGAGGGCATGAAGAGACTTGCCGAGGGAACCACGGCATTCAGAAAAATGAACGCAGAGACGGTAAACATAGACAATGCGGCTAAAAAAGGAGATATAGATGAGTAGCAGTGAAAACTTGCTGAAGGACATGATATCTGGAAAATCGATGACCGCATCCCAGCAGATAGGACTTACGGTCAGGCTCAGTATCCCGGCAATCCTTGCCCAGATCTCGTCCATTGTCATGCAGTACATCGATGCATCCATGGTGGGGCGTCTTGGGGCAAATGCGTCCGGCGCGATCGGACTTGTCTCGTCAACGACATGGCTGTTCGGTGGCCTGTGTGTTGCTGTGACTACAGGATTTACCGTGCAGATAGCCCAGGCTGTGGGTGCTGGCGAGGAGAAGACTGCCAGAAACATCATGAAGCAGGGACTCATAATAGCCCTGTGCATAAGCGTCATACTCGCACTCATTGCAGCACTTATAAGCACACCGCTTCCGAGATGGCTCGGCGGTGAAGCTGCGATACAGAAGATGGCAAGCCAGTATTTCCTTGTGTACATGCTGGGGCTTCCCGCTCTGCAGATGAACAGCATAGCGGGTGGTATGCACCAGAGTTCCGGAAATATGCGCCTTCCGGGCATATTGAATGTCATGTGCTGTGTGATGGATGTGATTTTTAATTTGTTCTTTATATTTCCGACAAGAATTGTAAATTTAAGTATTCCGTTTTTATCCAGCGTAAGGCTGGCTGGTTCTCAGATGGCAGGAACGGTTCAGGCAGGAGCCTTTGGTTCCCATTTGTCAACACTTGTGCAGTCTGAAACCTCGATGAATGGACTGACATTTACCATGCCGGGACTTGGACTTGGCGTTGCTGGGGCGGCACTTGGAACCATCACTGCTGAAGCAGTTACCTGTGCCATCATGGTCACTGCACTTCTTTGGAAGAACAGGACACTCCATTTAAGAAAGGGAGAACGTTTAAGATTTCACAGGGATACCCTTGCCAAGGCGGTGAAGATTGGAGCACCTGTGGGTCTTGAGCAGATGGTCATGTGCTCAGCGTATGTCATGTCCACAAAGATCGTGTCACCGCTCGGAACGATAGCCATCGCAGCCAACTCATTTGCGGTTACTGCGGAGAGCTTCTGCTACATGCCGGGATACGGAGTGCAGGCGGCAGCAACTACACTTGTGGGACAATGCGTGGGAGCCGGACAAAAACAGTTGTCCAGAAGGATGGCATGGATTACAATGGGATTAGGTGTGTCGGTTATGACCGTTGGCGGAGTCCTCATGTACATAGCAGCTCCGGCCATGATAGGTGTACTGACCCCGAACGAAGAGATAAGAAATCTAGGTGCGGCAGTGCTGAGGATAGAGGCATTTGCCGAACCATTTTACGCCGCATCCATAGTTGCTTCGGGAGCACTCAGGGGAGCCGGGGACACTCTGGTTCCGAGCTGCATGAACTTTGCCAGCATGTGG
The DNA here is from genome assembly GCF_040915325.1 of Coprococcus sp. RTP21281st1_F1_RTP21281_210402. Lineage (NCBI taxonomy): Bacteria > Bacillati > Bacillota > Clostridia > Lachnospirales > Lachnospiraceae > Coprococcus > Coprococcus sp. RTP21281st1_F1_RTP21281_210402. Next base: position 96,986 of record NZ_JBCPDQ010000002.1, on the reverse strand, counting down.
TGCGTGCGAATACCACTTGCAGCCATACTTGCACCGAGGGTGGGGCTCTATGGTGTATGGATCGCCATGTGCGTGGAGCTCTGTTTCAGGGGAATCCTGTTCACCACAAGGCTTAAACGGGAAAGATGGATGCGGGTGTTTGACGAACATTAAATATGATGTTTTATAATTGCAAGGCATGATTAAACTTGCAATAAAACATCGTTAAACAGGGAGGAAAATATGCCAGTATTTGATTTCAGTGGAAGTGACAACAAGAATAAGAACATAGTTACATATGAGACGTTTCAGTCTTCGGAGTCTACAGCAACAGCGGAGAAGCCGATCATGATCCTTGAGAACACGACCAGGAAGTGGGCTCACCACTCCAGCGGAAAGTTCACCAATCCGATCAAGAGAACAGCATTTGAATTTGACGAGGTAGACGGAGTCCAGTCTGCCGACATATTGAAGATAGATGCGAGATTTGTAAGCCTTCTCAAATGGCTCGGCGAAAATCATATCAACGTCCGTCTGTCAGGAGAGAACAGACCGGAAGGCTATGCAGTATATAAGATAAGGGAGACCGAGTTCGGCGGCGGGGCAAAGCTGTCGGCAAATGACGGATTCCTCCAGTTCATGATAGAGCGACTTCTTGCAAGTGATGCCCCTTCAGAAGAGGAGAAATCCGAGGAGAAAGAAGAGGAGGAGGCACTTGGCGACGACATGAAACTCACAAGCATGCAGAGTATCATTGATTTCATGCACTGTGCCGGAAGAACGCTCCCTGACAATATAAGACTGTGGGCGAGAAGAAATCTTGCGGTTGCGAGATCCAGCGAGGTATCACCGGAGGAGAGACGCCACGCCCAGAGAGCACTTTCCATGGCGATGAACATCAGATGGAAGAGCAATTACTTTGAGGCGATAGATCCGGAAGAGGCCAGAAGGATACTGGACGAGGAACTCTACGGAATGGAGAAGGTAAAGCAGAGGATCATCGAGACAATCATCCAGATCAACCGTACACATACACTTCCTGCATACGGACTTCTGCTCTGCGGACCTGCCGGAACAGGAAAGTCACAGATAGCCTATGCGGTTGCGAGAATACTCAGACTTCCATGGACGACCCTTGACATGAGTTCCATCAACGATCCGGAACAGCTTACAGGAAGTTCAAGAGTATATTCCAATGCCAAGCCGGGAATCATCATGGAGGCATTTTCACAGGCTGGAGAATCTAACCTCGTATTCATCATCAACGAGCTGGACAAGGCAAATTCCGGCAAGGGCAACGGCAATCCTGCCGATGTACTGCTGACACTCCTGGATAACCTGGGATTCACCGACAACTACATGGAGTGCATGATCCCGACAAATGGCGTGTATCCTATAGCGACGGCAAATGACAAGGAGAACATCAGCAAGCCGATCATGTCGAGATTTGCTGTTATAGACATACCGGATTACACCCCGGATGAGAAGAAGGAGATATTCAACAAATTTGTTCTGCCGAAGGTGCTCAAGCGCATCGGACTTGAAGGGAGCGAGTGCATCATCCTTCCAGACGGCGTGGATGCTGTCATCAAGAAGTGTGACGGCGTGACCGGAATCAGAGATATAGAGCAGGCTGCAGAGCACATAGTTGCACATGCGCTTTACCAGATCGAGGTAAATCACGTTCAGAGCGTGACATTTGACGGAGCTATGATAGAGGAGCTTTTGAGCTGATTATCGTCATATTACACAATTTACATTACGGAAAGTATTATGGTATACTCTTCTTATGAAACAAGTTTCATGGACTACAGTCTGAAATTCATAAGGAGAGTATATTTATATATGGCAAGTATAAGAGACGTTGCGAAGGAGGCGGGGGTCGCCATCTGCACGGTGTCGAGACTTATCAACGGCACGGCAAATGTTGAACCTGAGACTCAGAAGAAGATAGAAGATGCGATGAAGAAACTGGATTATGTTCCAAATGAGCTTGCGCGAGGCATGTTCAAGGGCAGATCAAACTCCATTGCGATGTTGGTTCCAAATATCCAGCACCCATGGTTTTCATCCCTGGCATCGGAGATTGAAAAGATACTTTATGAGAAAAAGTATAAATTCATGCTTTTTTCCACATCGGATGATAAGCAGAGGGAGAAGGAATGTTTTAAGCTGTTAAAGTCCAATATCGTGGACGGAATCATATGCGGAACGTCGGCATGTACGGCGAAGGAATACCAGAAGATAGATAAGCCGATGGTCATGCTGGATTATAAGGTTGGCAGCAAATTTCCTGTCGTAGTGTCGGATCACAAGATGGGCGGACAGCTTGCTGCCCAGGAATTTATAAACAGTGGATGCAAATATGTCATCCACATATCAGGAATCAAGGTAGATAAGAATATCATGTCATTTGAGTGCCATGAGGAACTAGATAGAGTCCTTGCCGAGAATGGGATAAAATCCAGACGAGTTCCAATACAGTGGAACGACTTTGATTTTCATGGATATTTTGAGATGGCAAAATGCATACTGGAGGAGTATCCTGACGTGGACGGAATATTTGCCGCAGACATGCCAGCGATAGCATTCCTTAAGGCGGCACTTGCCATAGGCAAAAAGATTCCTGATGACCTGGCGATCGTGGCATACGACGGAACGTACATAACCAACGCCAGCACGACAAGGCTCACATCGATACATCAGCCGTACAAGGAGATCGCCCAGGAGGCAGTACGCCAGCTTATGGAGATGATCGACGGACCGGAGGAGGAAGATGATGCCGAAGGACAGGTTGAAAGTGCAACCGCAGATCAGATCGACAGCGCAAAAGAGAGAAACACACATATAGACGGAAATCTTATACTACTTCCGGTGAGCGTAGAAAAAGGCGATACAACTTTATAGTATGATTACGAAAAGAAGTTCATGAAGAGAAAATGAGGTGCCACTCAAAAATCATGAACTTCTTTTTTGTGTGGGTACAAAACATAAAAAACTTACTAAGAGCACAAAATACAAAAATCTATAAATCCCCTATTGACGAAACATGTTTCATATGATAATCTTAATGCAAATGAAACATGTTTCATCTAAGCGCTTATGAAATATGTTTTATCGGAACAATATGAATGATAGCGAGAATTAACAAGAGGGAAAATTCAAAGCAAGAAAAGGAGAAAAGGTTATGAGAGCAAAGAAATTAGTAGCATGTGCACTTTCAGCAGCTATGATGCTGGGACTTGCATCCATGACAGGATGTGGTTCAGCAAAGAAGGATTACGATCTGTATATTTACAACACAAAGTCCGAGATCGCAGACAGTATCCAGGATCTGTGCAAGGATTATGAGACAGAGACAGGAGTTAAGGTTAAGGTTTACACATGTGGTACACAGGAGACCATGGAGACACTCAGATCTGAGATGAATTCCAAGAACTATCCTACACTGTACGCGATAAATCAGGCACAGTTCACAGAGTGGAACGAGGGCGGATTTGTACTTCCATCAACATCAGTAAAGAATGAGGAGTTAAAGTCAATCTACGATTCAATTCCAGAGAGCATGCAGCTCGCAGATGAGAGCGGAGCAAGCTGCGGAATCCCTTACAACGTAGAGGGTTACGGACTTATCGCAGATACGCAGATGATATGTGATGTATTTGGACTTGACAGCGCAGACGCATTTGTCGCTGATTACAGAAGTGCCAATTATGAAGAGTTCACAGGCATGATCAAGGCAATCGATGATTACATAAACGGCAAGGGTGGTGAGAAGGTTACACTTTCAGGCAATGCATACACCACGGCAAAGGACAAGACAGCTACAACAGAGAACATGAACGGAGTATTTGCAATCGCAGGTGCTGAGAAGTGGACATATGCAAACCACTATACAAACTACGCACTGAATGCAGTGTTCCCTAATTACAATGCAACGGCAGCAGCTACAAAGGAAGATGTTGATAAGCTTGAGGAGCCACTTGTAAAGATGGTTCAGGAGCTTGATATGCTTTCAAGCTACACAGCAGGACCAAGCGGCAAGGTAGAGCGTGGATCAGAGTACATTAACTCAACAGTGACAGGATATGATCAGGCAGTTCAGACATTTGCCGAGGGTAAGGCAATGTTCATCAAGCAGGGTAACTGGGTATACGGAACCATCGCAGGTGTGGATGCAGACAAGGCATCAAGACTTACGATGCTCCCAATGAAGGTCAACCTTGAGCAGAGTGACATCTCAGCTGAGGGCGTTACAGTTGACAAGATGAACAGCTCAATCCCTGAGTTCGTTTCACAGTATTACGTTATCAACAAGAAGGATTCAGAAGAGGAGCAGAAAGCCGCTGAGGACTTCCTTGTATGGCTCTACACATCAGATACAGGAAAAGATTACATCACAAACAAATTCGCATTTGTCCCATTCAACGCAGACGAGAGCGAGAAGCTTGAGAATCCGCTCAGCAATTCACTTGTATACTATATGAGCAATGACCTTGTGATGGGCAATGACTTCGATGCTTTCCCTGAGTCATGGGGACTCAACACCATCGGTGCAACTATTCAGGAGCAGTTGTTTACAAATCCTGATCAGTGGGATGAGAACACTATAAGAACAGGTGTGGAAGATGCACTGACAAAGTGGAAGGACAGCATCAAAGAGTAATCGGTGCTAAATGGGATGTGTCAGGTTTTCTATGAAAACCTGACATGTAGCGCCAGCCATTTGCCGAATGCAAATTTTGTATGGCTGGTGTTCAATGTAGGAAAGGAAAAACTATGAAAAGATTTTACAAGAGAAAATTCTGGTTTATGGTTCTGCCTTCTATAGTGTTGTTTCTGCTGGTTATCATAGTTCCTTTTATAGAGGGTGTGATCTACTCCTTCACCGAGTGGAGAGGTTCCTACTTCGTAGGTGGGGAGCACTGGTGGAATGCACTGGTGGGACTTAAGAATTATACAAGCATATTCAAGTCGAAGGATTTCCTTCAGTCACTTGGATACACGGCCATATATGCTGTACTCGCAGTAATAGCACAGAATGTTGTCAGTCTTCTTCTGGCACTCATGATCAAGAAGCTTACCAAGGGCAAGGGACTTTTCAGAACGGTACTGTTCCTTCCATATGTACTTGGAATGCTCGCCATGGGTTATGTATGGCGTTTCATATTTGAAAATGTATTTTCACAGACGCTGTTCGGAACAGACGGTGTGGTACACGTAGAGGTGCTCAACAACATGCTTCAGAATCAGTGGAAAGCACTTCTGGCATATGCGATCGTTGGTGTATGGCAGGTTGCAGGTTATTACCTGATAATCTACCTCAACGGACTCAATAATATTTCAGAGGATATTTATGAGGCTGCCAGAATAGATGGAGCTACGGGCTGGACAAGCTTCAGGAAGATCACACTTCCGCTTCTCATGCCTTCATTTACGATAGTGCTCTTCATGTCACTGGCAAACAGCTTCAAGATGCTTGACCTCAACGTTTCACTGACAGAGGGCAATTTCGGAACGACCATGATATCCTACATGATACTGAAAACAGTAAGAGAGAGCTCTCCTCCGGCATACGGAGAGGCGCAGGCACAGGCAGTTATATTCTTCGTTATCATTGCAGTTATATCTATAGCTCAGGTAATGATCACTAAGAGAAAGGAGATTGAATCATAATGGGAGTAAAAGGCAAGATCAAAAGAGCACTCATAGTGGTTATACTCGCTGTATTGGCAATCGTGACCATATTCCCGATATGGTTCCTGATCGTCAACTCATTCAAGGGACAGCAGGAGATAGTAGCATCTCCAATAGCTCTCCCGAAATCATGGAATCTGGACTATCTGAAGAATGCAGCTGAGCAGATAAATCTCGGCAGCAGCCTGCTTCAGACAGTACTCATAACAGTTGCGGCAGTGGCACTTATCGTGGTCATATCTTCATTTGCCGCATGGGCAATTGCCAGGACAGATTCCAAGGTGGCAAATATACTCTTCATCGCATACACAGCAGCCATGCTCATACCTTTCCAGTCAGTTATGTACCCGTTGGTATCGCTGATGGACAAGCTGGGACTCAAAAACACACCGGGTCTGATCCTCATGTACGGAGGCTTTGGAATCAGTATGTCGGTTCTGCTGTACAGAGGATTCATCAAGAGTATCCCGCTGTCACTTGAGGAGGCAGCCATGCTCGATGGAGCAAATATATTCCAGATATACAGATATGTGGTCATGCCCCTCTTAAAGCCTACGACCATGACAGTTGTCATCACAAATGCAGTGTGGATATGGAACGATTACCTTCTTCCATTCCTCGTAATAGGAAATAACGACAAAAAGACGCTCACGCTGAGCTTATATTATGCAAAGAGTCTGTCAGGACAGTATGGAAATCCATGGGAGCTAATCTTCCCTGCGGTACTTCTCTGCATCATCCCTATCGTGATCATATTCATCATACTTCAGAAGAATATCATCGAGGGAATTTCAGCCGGAGCTGTGAAAGGATAAACATAAAATATGGACAGAAAATGGTGGAAAGAGGCGGTATTTTACCAGATATACCCTAGAAGTTTCTATGACAGCAACGGAGATGGAATAGGAGATCTGAAGGGAATAACTGAGAAATTGCCGTACCTCAAAGAACTTGGCGTGACCGCTGTGTGGATATGTCCATTCTTCAAGTCGCCTATGAAGGACAACGGATATGACATATCGGATTACTATGATGTGAATCCTGAGTTTGGAACCATAGAGGATGCGGATGAACTTATAAGATGCGCAAATGAAAATGGCATCAAGATCATCATGGACATGGTCATCAATCACACGTCAGACCAGCACAGATGGTTTCAGGAGGCGTGCCGGGACAGACACAGCAAATACAGAAATTACTATATATTTAAGGACAACATAGATGGACTTGCAGATCTCAGATCCAACTTCGGTGGAAGCACATGGACACAGATTGAGGATGGCAGCTGGTATTTCCATTCATTTGCGAAGGAACAGCCGGATCTCAACTGGGAATGTGAGGAGATGAGACAAGAGCTCTACGACATGATGAATTGGTGGCTTGACAAGGGAGTTTCAGGATTCCGAATGGATGCCATCACATTTATCAAGAAAGACCTCTCATTCCCGCCTATGCCGTCAGACGGCGAGGACGGCAGATGCGATGTTGGAAAATGCTGTCTCAACAGGCCGGGAATAGATGAGTTTCTTCACGAGTTAAAAATCAACACATATGGCAGAGGAGACTTTGTGACTGTCGCAGAGACTCCTGGAGTTCCAAATGAGGATTTGGACAGATACATTGGGAGAGATGGACATTTCTCCATGATATTTGACTTTAGTTACACAGATATAGATATCAATCCGGGCGATCTCTGGCTGCACCAGAGAGACTGGACGATAGAGGAATTCAAGGACAAGCTGTTCACCAATCAGAGACTTGTGAAAAAGATCGGATGGGCAGCAAACTACCTGGAAAACCACGATCAGCCTAGAAGTATAGGCAAGTACTTCCCAGCCGGTGATATTCCTGAATACAGAACACAGATGGCAAAGGCGCTTGGTGCGTTGTTCTTCTTCCTGAAGGGTACGCCGTTTGTATATCAGGGACAGGAACTTGGCATGATAAACACTCATTTTGATAACATAGATGAGCTGGACGATATCAATTCCAAGGGACAGTATGCGAGATGCCTTGAAGCCGGACACAGTGAGGCAGAGGCGATGGAATCCGTAAATATCAGAAGTCGAGATCAGTCAAGACTTCCGATGCAGTGGAACAGCGATAAGAACTTCGGATTCTCAGCACATGAGCCATGGCTGGCATGCAACAATCAGTGTGACCTCCAGACAGTGGAGCTTGAGAGCGCTGATAAGGATTCTGTGCTTAACTTTTATAAGGCGATGATACAGCTCAGAAATCACTCGGAGTACACACAGACTCTCATCTACGGAGACCTGGAGGATGTGGAGACGGATAATGCAGGAATCATAGTGTACAGGCGCAAGCCGGTTCAGATTGAGTGTGCATGTGGAACTGGAGCAAATGCAGAAAGCACAGACAGATCGGTATATGTTGTTGTCAACATGACCGGTGAGGATGTGGGCTATGCAATTCCTGAGACTGCGGATGTGCTTATGGGTAATTATGCGGATTACGATGGTACACTCAGACCTTATGAGACTGTGGTGTACGCGGTGTAAGCCGGGGCTGGCAGAAAAAGCCTGAATATTGGTGGAGACTGATTGAAAATTACAGTTGGTCTGATATCAGTATTCAGGCTTTTTTCATTGCCTGTATACTTTTGGGATACTTTGCTCAAATCTATAGACAAAGTGAATGGATCATTAAATGCAAGATATGTCTTAATGTTCAAAGCGTATTAACAGTTCAGAATAATCCCCCAACTTAACCATTATCGGTACCATATTTGGTCAACTTTTTTCCATATAAAATCTAATTCCCAGATATTAAAATAACTGTATTAAAAGCAGTCAGACATGAGATTTTAGAGCAGAGGGTGCGCAGTGCACAGGCGTAACGGAGGTTGTCTGCTCAGACAAATAAATGGAGAAAAGGAGTCACACTTATGGGTATTATTTTTCACGAAGAAACAAAGACATTTCACCTTACAAATGGCGAGATAAGCTACATCATGACAGTGCTCCCCAATGGACATCTGGGAAATCTGTACTATGGTAAGGCGATAAGGGACAGAGAGGATTTCTCACATCTGTTGGAGCTTGTCCAGAGACCTATGTTCCAGTATGTATATGACGATGACAGACTGTTCTCACTTGAGTCAGTGAAGCAGGAGCTTCCTGTGTACGGAACCACAGACTACAGAGCACCGATGGTTGAGGTACTTCAGTCAAATGGCAGCAGGATATCAGATTTTGTATATGTATCACATGAGGTAAATGAGGGCAAGCCAAAGCTTGAGGCATTGCCGGCAACATACACAGAGAATGATGACGAGGCAGAGACATTGATCGTCACATTGAAGGATTCACTCACAGGCATAAAGGCGAGAATGCTCTATACGATATGGAGCGACAGACCAGTCATAGCAAAGAGTGTGGAGTATGTAAATGAAGGCACAGAGGCGGTACATCTCACCACTGCTTACAGTATGTGCCTGGATCTCCCTGATCCTGATTATCAGTGGATGCAGCTCTCAGGCGCATGGGCAAGGGAGCGCCAAATAATAACAAGGGATCTCGAGCAGGGCGTACAGTCCATAGGCAGTAACCGTGGTCATTCATCCCATGAGCATAATCCGTTCATCGCTTTGAAGAGGGAGACAACGGACGAGAACCAGGGAGAGGCGATTGGAATAAGCCTTGTATACAGCGGCAATTTTAAGATACAGGCAGAGGTTGACACGAGAAATACAGCCCGCATTCTTGCCGGAATAAATCCGGATACATTTGACTGGAAGCTCGATGCAGGTGAGCATTTCCAGACTCCTGAAGCAGTCATCGTATACTCAGATCAGGGACTCAACAAGATGAGCCAGACCTTCCACAAGCTGTATCAGAAGAGACTTGCAAGAGGCGAGTGGAGAGACAAGCCAAGGCCGATTCTCATCAACAACTGGGAGGCTACATATTTTGATTTCACCAGAGAGAAGCTCATAGCCATCGCCCAGAAGGCAAAGGAATGTGGAGTTGAGCTGTTCGTCCTTGACGATGGCTGGTTTGGAGCAAGAACTACAGACCATGCAGGTCTTGGAGACTGGGTGGCAAATCCTGACAGACTCCCAGAGGGAATCACAGGAATAGCAGATGACATAGAGAAGGTAGGCTTGAAGTTCGGACTCTGGTTCGAACCTGAGATGACAAATAAAGACTCAGACCTCTACAGAGAGCATCCGGATTGGATACTCTCGGTTCCGGGCAGACATGACTCACACGGAAGATTCCAGTACGTTCTGGATTTTTCCAGGAAAGAGGTCGTTGACAGAATATATGAGATGATGGCAAAGATACTGAGCACGGCAAAGGTGTCATATGTGAAGTGGGATATGAACAGAAGTATCACCGAGTGCTATAGTGCGGCTCTTCCGGCTGACAGACAGGGCGAGGTGTTCCACAGATACATACTTGGTGTGTACGATTTGTATGAGAAACTCACAAGCACATTTCCACATGTACTCTTTGAGTCATGTGCCAGCGGCGGCGGACGTTTTGATCCGGGCATTCTCTACTATGCGCCACAGGGCTGGACAAGTGATGACACGGATGCCATAGAGAGAGTCAAGATCCAGTATGGAACATCCATGTGTTACCCGATCAGCAGTATGGGAAGCCACGTTTCGGTTGTGCCAAATCATCAGACAAGACGTGAGACTCCGCTTAAGACCCGTGCAAATGCTGCATACTTCGGAACATTTGGATATGAGCTGGATCTGAACAAGCTCACAGCCGAGGAGATAGAGGAGGTCAAGGAGCAGGTCAAGTTCATGAAGGCATACCGTGAGGTGATCCAGTACGGAACATTCTACAGGCTTGCAAGTCCATTTGACGATGAGGAGTGCGGCTGGATGGTCGTATCAGACGATAAGAAGACCGCCATCGTTGCGTGGTTCAGAACACTCTACACACCGAACAAATGCTTCACCAGAATGAAGCTCCACGGCCTTGATCCTGATGCGATATATAGCTGCAATGTGCTCGGGGGACAGGCGCTCACAGTGAGCAAGACACCGGATGGAAAGCTGATATATGAGAAAGTGTCAGGAGACAAAGGAGAGGATTCTGCAGTCAATGTCATCGCAGGCCCATCATGCTATGGCGATGAGCTGATGAACCTCGGACTCATCACCAGCGACACATCGGCGGGAGAGATAGTCGGAGAGGATATGCCTTGCGGAGACTATGATTCCAGACTCTATGTGCTCAAGGCAGAGTAAGCGGATTTGCGAAAAATTTTCCTGCTTTTTCGGGCAGAAAAAGAAAAAAGACAGTATATCCGAGTCAAAAAACTAAGATAATAAATTCCAAATAACCGCACTCGTGGTCTATAATTGAAATAAGGCAGTTAAGATGTGCCTGTATGGGTTATTTCTGACGACCGGCAAAGGGCATGGTACCAGAAAGGCCATAGTGGCAGGACTTCTGGGAATGCTGCCGGATGATACAAGGATTCCGGATGCCCTGGACATAGCAGACGAGCAGATGGCGCTTGAGGTGAAAAATAGACTAAAAATGTAGACAGAAACTATGGCATTTGTCAAATTGCATAAATAAGGTTTTTTTTAGCCTGCAAACATGATATAATTGCATAAAGAATGTTTTGAAAATGCAGTTGGGGATGATCAGATGAGCAACAGGAAGAGAATATGCGTTATAACAGCACAGGTTGAAGAGAGTACACAGAATCGCTTCATGCAGGGATTTCTGAAGCAGGCATATGATATGAATTACGATGTCTGCATATTTTCCATGTTTTTGAAGTACCAGGATTCAGCAGACAGGGAGGTTGGCGATTCAAACATCTACAACCTTATTAATTTTAACCTTTTTGATGCTGTGGTATTGTGTCAGGACACCATACAGACTCCGGGAGTCGTAGAAAAGCTGGAGAAGCGCCTGCAGTCAGAATTTGCAAATGGTGTGGTAGTGGTAGTCGACAAAGAGAATAACATATTCCCAACGGTCATGATGGATCATTATACCCCTATAGTAAAACTCGTGGATCACCTTATAGAGGTTCACGGACACAAGAATATATATTTCCTGGGCGGACTCAAAGAGCACATACACTCCAAGCAGCGACTCGCCGGTTACATAGACAGCATGAAGGCGCACAACCTGCCGGTTACGGACGACATGATATATTATGGAACATACTGGTACGACAGCGGCGACTACATGGTGGACGAGCTTGTGAAGGATAAGGAGCATCTGCCGGATGCCATCGTATGTGCAAATGACTGTATGGCCATCGGAGTGTGCACCGCATTTGACAGATATGGAATAAGAGTTCCCGAGGACATAGCCGTGGTGGGCTATGACTCCATAGAAGACGGAAGAAACAGTCCTGTTCCGATCACATCTGCGGACATACCGGCGGATGACTGCGGGCACTACTGTATGAAATATATAGATGCAAAGCTTAACGGACATGACGTACCGGAATTCAAGTCCAACGTGGAGCTGTACATAGGTGGAACCTGTGGCTGTGAGGGCTGGGAACGAGAGACAGTCAGGATCAGAAGAGACAAATGGGAGACAGACCTCTCAGAGACCGGCTTCTACTCTTGCTTCAACAACATGGCGGATGACCTTGTGGCGCAGACGAGCGTGGAGTCATTCTTCGACACCGTGTCGGAATACGTGTACCAGATAAGACCATTTGAGAGCTTCCATCTGTGCCTGAACGACTACTGGAGAAATCCGGAGGTCATGACCGGCGATGAGGCACTTCGCCACGGTTACACAGATCATGTATACAGACTGATAAAGTGTGGCCCGGATGAAAAAGAAGAGAGACACATACGCTACGACGACGTATTCGAGTCTGCGAAGCTGTTGCCGGAGCTGTACGAGGACAGGGATTATCCTACAGCGTTCATATTTACACCATTGTTCTTCCAGGACAGAAGCTTTGGCTATGCAGTGGTGAACTACGGTGCAGAGCCGAGGGTGTACGAAGATGTATACAGATCCTGGATCAAGACGGTTGCCAGGGACATGGAGTCATTTGCAAGACATCAGGGACTCAATGTACTTCTAAACAAGCTTGAGGCGGATCAGATAAGAGACGGTCTCACCGGAATGTACAACTACAGAGGCTTCATAGGCAGGGCAAATGACATGATAGTCCAGGCCGCTGAAGAGAAGTCTGAGATACTTGTGTTGGCGGTGGATCTGAAGAATACACGCCAGATAAACAGCAATTACGGAAGAACAGAGGGTGACAGAGTCCTAAGCTATGTTGCCCAGTCGATAAATGAGATACTTACCCCATACGAGATATCCATGAGGATGGGAAATGACGAGTTCGTCATAGCCACAGTGGCAAAGAGTGGCGATATCTCAAGGGGAGAATATATAGCCGAGGAACTCAAGAAGAAGCTTGAGGCGGCAAACAGTGGCGGAAAGGACGATTACGAGCTCGGTATATATTACGGATGTAAGAAGGCTCTGGTCAAGTCATCTGCCGAGCTGGAGACCCTCATCAACGATGCGGTCAACCAGAAGAACCGCATAAAAGAACAGAACAATGCCAAGGGACGCAACAAAGCGACGATAACGAACAGGGATCTGGAGAGAGATGAGATAGTAGCTATGATACTGGACAACAACATGCTTACATATCATTTCCAGCCTATAGTAAGTGCCCGTGACGGAAGCATATTTGCATACGAGGCACTTATGAGGATACTGGTTCCTATGAGAATGTCACCCCCTGAGCTTCTGGAGAGTGCGGAGAGACTGAACAGACTGTACGATGTGGAAAAACTCACACTGTTCAACGTCGTGGAGATCGTGGCATCGAATCCTGAGATGTTCAGGGGCAAGAAGGTATTTATCAACAGCATGCCGGGGCATATGCTCAACGCACAGGACAGAAATGAATTCATTTCAAAGGTGAAGACGCTCCAGTGTGCAGGCATCGTCATAGAATTTACCGAGGGGGCAGAGCTGTCGGATGCGGAACTGAATGATCTCAAGGCATTCCTCAGAGGAAATGGCATGGAGATCGCCATAGACGACTACGGCTCAGGCTATTCAAATATAAACAATCTTCTCAGGTATATGCCTGAGTATGTGAAGATAGACAGAATGCTTCTGACAGGGATCGATGCAGACCCACACAGACAGCATTTTGTCAAGGATATAATAGAATTCACCTCGACCAACGACATCAAGGCGCTGGCAGAGGGCGTTGAGACCACGAAGGAGATGAAGACCGTCATCCAGCTCGGTGCGGATCTCATTCAGGGATACTATACCGCCCATCCGAACGCGGAGGTGGTACAGCTCATATCCCCACAGGTTGTGAATGAGATAGTTCAGTACAACCAACAGGAAGAGGTGGCTGAGAACAGCAGCATATTTGTCATGGAGCATGAGAGAAGTGCATCACTTCTGAAGCTCACATCCCGGGGAATCAGGAAGATAGTTGTGGCACAGAGAGCCGGTGGCGACAACAATGTCCGCATAGTCGGCGCACAGGGCTTCAAGTCAGATATGACACTCAAGATAAAGGATGGTTTCACCGGAACCATAGTGCTGCAGAATGTAAGCTTCTCGGGCGACCGTGACAAGCCTTGTATAGACTGCGGTGAGAATACGGATCTGCACATCATGCTTGAGGGTAAGAATTTCTGCAGGAATGGCGGAATAAAGATACCGGAGTCGTCCAGAGTGACATTTATCGGAGATGGGGATATAATGATCCGCGTCAACGGTAACAGCTATTACGGAATAGGCAATGACATTAATTCAAAGCATGGAGTCATGAAGTTCAAGCAGGAGGGCGCCATTAATATAGAAACAAACGGTGTGAACGGAGTGGCAATAGGCGCCGGACTCGGAGGAGATATACGTATAGAGAAGGGACGATACGACCTGTATATCAACGGCGAGAACGGAGTTGCTATTGGAAGCATAAGCACCCCGGTGAATCTGAATCTCCTGCAGGCGGACATAGACATAACCTATGAGGCTGCAAATGGAGTCGCCATCGGCTCGGTGAGCCAGCATGCAGATATCGCGATAAAGAACACATCCATATCGCTCAGAGGATCGGGCAACAGATACGTGGCGGTCGGAACCCTGGACGGAGATGGATGCAGCGTAGATATAAGCAGAGCACATGTGGACATGAACCTTAAGGGCAATTCGTGTATAGCCATGGGATCTGACCATGGAATAGCAGACATACGCATGACGGACGCCAACTCAAGGCTGGCGGTTCAGGGCGAGGCGTGCTTCGCACTTGGAAGCAGAGACGGCACAGGCATGCTGTCCAGCAATAATGCAGATCTGAATGTGGTTGTCAGGAATTCACTGAACATAGATATATCCGCGGCAGAGCAGGACATACGTCTGGTGAATGGAAGATACATGTTCGTTCTGAACAATGAGAATATAGAGCGCAAGGTAGTAGAGCGATATTAATTCAAAGGAGTATAAAGGAATAATGGAAAGAGAGACTATGTGTATACAGGCTGGATACCAGCCTAAGAATGGGGAGTCAAGAATGATACCGATCGTACAGAGCACAACGTTCAAGTACGACACGAGCGAGGATATGGGTAAGCTGTTTGACCTTGAGGAGAGCGGCTATTTCTACACCAGACTTGCAAATCCGACAAATGACTATGTGGCAGCCAAGATATGTGCCCTGGAGGGGGGATCGGCAGCAGTGCTCACATCGTCAGGACAGGCAGCAACATTCTTCTCGGTATTCAACATTGCCGGAGTGGGAGATCACGTTGTGGCATCATCCACCATATACGGAGGAAGCTTCAACCTTTTTGCTGTGACCATGAAGAGAATGGGTGTGGAATTCACATTTGTGGATCCTGACTGCTCGGACGAGGAACTTGAGGCAGCGTTCAGACCAAACACCAAGGCCGTGTTTGGCGAGACCATAGCCAATCCGGCACTCATAGTATTCGATATAGAGAGATTTGCAAATGCGGCACATGCACACGGAGTACCACTCATCGTGGACAACACATTTGCCACACCGATCAACTGCAGACCTATAGAGTGGGGCGCAGACATAGTCACACACTCCACCACGAAGTACATGGACGGACATGATGCAACCGTGGGTGGGGCGATCGTGGATTCAGGCAAATTCGACTGGATGGCACACGCAGACAAGTTCCCAGGACTCACCACACCTGATGAGTCATATCACGGAGTGGTATACGCAGAGAAGTTCGGCCAGGGCGGCGCATATATCAACAAGATCGTGGCACAGCTTATGAGAGATCTCGGCCCGATACCTGCACCTATGAATTCGTACATGCTCAATCTTGGACTGGAGTCGCTTCACGTGCGTATGCCACGTCACTGTGAGAACGCACTGGCGGTTGCGAAGTTCCTCGAGGCACACGATAAGATAGCCTGGGTAAATTATCCTGGACTTGAGAGCAGCAAGTATTACGAGCGTGCTAAGAAGTATATGCCGGACGGCACATGTGGAGTTGTGTCATTTGGCGTCAAGGGAGGAAGAGCTGCTGCGGAGGCCTTCATGAAGGAACTCAAGGTTGCGATGATAGCAACACATGTGGCGGATGCACATACATGCGTTCTTCATCCTGCATCAGCTACACACAGACAGATGAATGACGAGGAGCTTCTGGCGGCAGGAGTAAGTCCTGATCTTGTGAGACTGTCGGTGGGCATTGAGAATGTAAAAGACATAATAGCAGATCTTGAAAATGCACTGGATAAGGTACAGATATGAGAATAATAAATATAACCGACCTTTCGGCACCCGAGCTTGATATATATGCGCGCATGTCAGAGAATCAACTGGCGCACATATATGAACCGGCTTCCGGGCTGTTCATAGCTGAGAGTCCAAAGGTCATAGAGAGGGCACTGGATGCGGGTTACGAGCCAGTGTCCATTCTATTGGAAGACAGGCACGTGGAAGGACAGTGCGCGGATATAATAAAGCGGTGCGGAGATATACCGATATACACAGCACCATTTGATGTCCTCACGAAGCTCACGGGATTTGCCCTGACAAGGGGGATGCTGTGCGCCATGAGGAGGGCAGAGCTGCCGTCTGTTGAGAGCGTGTGTGAACATGCCGCCAGAATAGCGGTGCTTGAGGAAGTGATGAACCCGACAAATGTGGGAGCGATATTTAGAAGTGCGGCGGCACTCGGGATGGATGCTGTACTGCTCACGCCGGGCTGCAGTGACCCGTTCTACAGGAGGGCGGCAAGGGTCAGCATGGGAACGGTGTTCCAGATACCGTGGACATATATTACATTTGACACCCTGGGTCTTGCACACAATAAAGCAGATCATGGCATATGGCCGGAGTTTGGGATGGAACAACTTCACAGTATGGGCTTCAGGACGGCATCCATGGCGCTAAGAAATGACACGATAGACATACACGACCCGGAGCTGAAGCAGATCGACAGACTTGCAGTAATACTGGGAACCGAGGGAGAAGGCCTCAAGACAGAGACCATAGATTCCAGCGACTACACAGTGAAGATACCAATGTATCACGGAGTGGACAGCCTGAATGTGGCTGCAGCCAGTGCCGTGGCATTCTGGGAGCTTGGCAGGCGCTTGTAAAACGTCGAAAAACATCCCTCAAAAAATACGCATACATATCTACAGGATATGGAAAATATGTTATAATAGTCAGGATGTGAACGGACAGGCTCACAGTCGGCAGAAGGAAAAGACTTAGGAGGATGATAGACATGTTTTATGCTATTTCAGGAATTAACGGGGATTATGAGGCATACAAGAGAGCACTCAAGAAACTCAAGTTTCAGAACCTTGACGATATAAAGGAAGAGGACATCATGAACGAGGAGGCTGTCATCAGCACCCTTGAGGGCGAGGATGTCCTGTATGTCCTTGGCAATATAATCGGAGCAGGCGGCGGATCCATGAAGATACTTCAGGATATGATGAGCAGAGATAATGTCATCGCAGTTGTCGGTGAGAACGAGTACAAGATCACACAGGCACTCAAGGCACTGAATGACCATATCCAGTCCACAGGTGAGGTGCCACCACAGATGCTGGTAGACAAGATAACATCCATGCTTGGAGAAGAGCTCTCAGGTGCGGTGGAGGAGTTCCTGCAGCTTGACGATGAAGAGCGTGAGGATGTCATAGAGTATATAGATGAGATTTCTGAGGAAGCGTTCCTCGAAGTGATGATGGCGAGAAAGAAATTTGTGCTGGTTCACGCCGGAATAAGAAACTTCGATCCGAAGAAGGAACTGGATGAGTACGACACAGAGGACTTCATCACAGAGCCAGCAGACCTGGACAAGACATATTACAAGAACAGAACACTCGTCGTTGGACATGTGCCAACCACAGAGCTCGGCGGTGAGGGCAAGATCGTTAAGAAGAACAACAACGTTGCCATTGACTGCGGGTGCGGCAAGGGCGGACAGCTTGGAATATACTGCCTGGGCAACGGCTCGGAGATGTATGTATAATAGAATAAAGAAGAGATTGACACGGCGGGATATGAAATATCATATCCCGCTTTTTTTATGTATGTATGATGGAAGAAATTGGATTAAGAAAATAAAGTGGTTTATACAAATTGTATAGTTAAGCGAAAAATCAACGAGGATTTTTGTCGATTTTAAATCGCAAATGGAATTGAAAAATTGTGAAGAAACTGTTAAATTAGGGTGTGAGCATGGATAAAGAATTTTCCTATATAAATATTTATAGTTTTTTATAAAGAAAACAGGAGGAAAACATGGGTGTTATAGATTTTCATTCACACATACTGCCGGGTATAGACGACGGCAGCAGGAATGTCGAGACATCTATAGGCATGCTTCGGATGTGCAAAGAGCACGGCGTGGATACTATGATAGCGACGCCGCACTTTTATGCTGATTCAAATACTGTGGAGAGGTTTATTGATTCAAGACAGAAAGCATATGATAAAGTCATGGCTGAGAATATGGACATACCGCAGATTATAATGGGGGCAGAGGTCGCGTTCTTTGCAGGAATAAGCAGAGCGGAGAAAACGGATGCACTAAAAGTAGAAGGAACTGATATCATGTTGCTGGAGATGCCGTTTGTGACATGGAGTGATTCGGTAGTGCAGGAAGTACGAGACTTAATTGAGAAGAGACATTTCCATATCATACTAGCTCATATAGAGCGATTCTTACAGATACCAGGCAACAAGCCATATGTGAGACAGATCCTTGAACTGCCAGTTACGGTGCAGGTGAATGCGGAGACACTTCTGGATTTCAGACAGAAGGGCAAAATGCTCAAGATGTTCAAGAAAGGACAGGCACACATCATAGGAAGCGACTGCCATGGTATGCATCACAGGGTGCCGAACTTGTGGCTGGGCCGCGAGGTGCTGGAGAAGAAGCTGGGACATGAATTCCTGGAGAACATGGACAGCTACGGAACAAAGCTCCTTAAAGAACATCAGATACACCCATAATCAGCAATAACAACGAAACATGTAAAAGATAAACAGATAGATGGAGGACAACAATATGTCTAAGAAGACAGCGATAATCATCAGTATTGTGCTGTTCATAATACTGTGTGGTCTTATTGTGTGCGAGAAGAAGTGGCCTACAGCGGGAACAGACCTGCTTATGCTGAACGTTCTGAGATAGCACATTACATTCTGACGAGGTGATACATATGTCATACAGGAACAGAACACTATCAGAAAAAAAGAGAATATACCAGAAGCTTGGACTTGTGATCGCAGCCATACTGGTCGTATGCATTGCACTGGCGATAGCACTCAGACCGACAAAAGGAAATGCATCACACAATGCATCGGGCACACAGGCGGTCGAAGGCATGATCGAGGTGGACGGAGTCAAATACGTTCCAAAGAAGAATATAGAAACATATCTTTTTATGGGAATCGACAACATGGGCAAGGTTCAGAAAGTCACCGATTATGAGGGGGCAGGCCGATGCGATGTGGTCATGCTGATGGTCAGAGACCTGACAGATGGAACATACAAGACGCTGAGCATAGACAGAAATACCATAGTGGAGCAGGATACACTGGATCCCGACGGAACCTACGTTGCAACGAGCCCGGCGCAGCTTGCTCTGGCACATGAGAATGGTGACGGAATGGAGATAAGCTGCGAGAACGTGGTCAAGGCGGTGTCAAACTTCCTTGGCGGCCAGAAGATAGACGGATACGCAGCGGTGAATATGGGGGCCATAGGAACCATCAACAATCTGGCTGGCGGAGTCACGGTTACCATAGAGGATGATTTCTCCAAGGTGGATAAGACCATGAAGCAGGGAGAGACCATCACACTGACCGATGAGCAGGCAGTACATTTTATCCATGACAGATTCGATGTGGGAGATGAATCCAACACCCAGCGAATGAAGCGTCAGGAGGTGTACAAGGCAGGACTCAAGGATAACCTGGCGGCAAAGTGCAGCGAGGATAACACATATCCACTGACAATATATGACGCCCTGGGAGATTACATGGTGACTGACATCAGCTCACAGAAGTTCTCCAAGCTGGCACTCCTTGTTCTCAAGGAAAAGGACGCCGGAACGGTGTCGATAGCTGGAACAGAGACCGTAGATGATCTCGGATTTGTCGAGGTGGAGCCGGATGCGGATAGCCTTCAGCAGGCAATCGTAGAGCTGTTCTACAAGGAATATAACTAGCATCACACATTTGATGCAGGGGATATAGATACAAAAAACGGATGGAGGGAATATATGAATTCCAACAAGAAAATGGCTGCTGTGCAGGATGAGACCACACAGATAGCCGCAGTGAACACATACAAGAATACAGAGGATGATGAAAACGAGATCGATCTCCTGGACATGGGAATGGCGCTTCTTGAGAAGCTCCCATACATCATACTGTGCTTCCTGATCGGTGCGGTGCTGTTCAACGCATTTGCATACTTCCTGATCAAGCCGACATACCAGTCGACAGCCAAGCTGTACGTGGTATCAGCATCAGATGATTCCATAGTAAATCTCCAGGACCTTAACATCGGTTCATCCCTTACCAAGGATTACGAAGACTTGATACTCAGCTATCCGGTTCTCGACCAGGTCATCGAAAAGCTCGGCCTTGATATGGACTCAGAGGGGCTTGCCAAGATGATAACCCTTGAGAATCCTTCAGACACACGAGTCCTGAAGATCACGGTCACAAGCACTGACAAGCAGCAGGCATGTGACATTGCAAATACACTGGCAAACGTGTCGATAGAGTATCTCCCGGATACCATGAGCACAAGCGCACCTAACATAGCCCAGGTTGCAAGGGTAGCAGACCAGAAGGTCGGACCAAGCTACCTTAAGTACACCGCCATAGGTGCATTGCTTGGAGCACTCATCTACTGCCTGATCGTCATTGTGGGATACCTGATGGATGACACGATCCACTCAGCAGACGACATGGAGAAGTATTTCGGAATAGTACCGCTCACGACAATACCTGAGAGCGACCAGTTCAGAACAGACGATTCAGATGAAGAGCCTGGAAAGAAACACAACAGGAAAGAGAGGGTCAGAGCATGAAGAAGCTTAACATAGAGTTTCAGGAACTCCCATATGCAGTGGAGGAGGCGATGAACCGTCTCAGGATCAACATAAAGTTCTGTGGCAAGAACACAAGAAAGATACTCATAACCAGCAGCATGCCAAATGAGGGCAAGAGCAGCGTGGCGATCAACCTGTGGAAGATGCTCGCCGAGGCAGGATTCCCTGCAGTGCTGGTGGATGTGGATCTTCGTAAGTCAGTCATAAAGGACAGACATCACATAAAGGATGCTGACAAGCTTCCGGATCTTGGATATTTCCTTTCGGGACAGTCCGAGATGGAGGATGTCATCTATGAAACACAGGTAGAAAATGCATACATCGTACCTTGTATGAACCTTCTGGAGAATCCATCGGCTCTTCTGGAGGATGCTAGATTTGCAGAGCTTCTTGACAAGCTGGCAGAGACATATAGGTATGTCATTATAGACTCGCCACCGCTTGGCAGTGTGGCGGATGCCGCTCAGATCGCATCACTGTGCGATGGCGCAGCTCTGGTAGTCAGAGCAGGTGAGACATCAAGAAGTCTCATCAAACAGTCATTCCAGCAGCTTGACCAGGTAGGTTGTACGCTGCTTGGAGTCATACTCAACAGAGCCCAGACAACGGGGAGAGCATACAAGAAATATTACGGCAAGTATGGCAAATACTATAGCCAGTACGGCTATGGTTATGGCACTTACGGCAAAGAGGCTGCAGCCTCCAGCGACAGCACCCCGTCAAAATAATTCACTTTGGATATAACGCCATGTATAGTGGCGTGCAGGGCGTTTTATCATATATTCAATACAATAGAACTTTTTTGGAAGGAGGAATTTATTGTGAAGAATTTAAAGAAGCTTTTGGCTATAGTTGTATGTATCGCAATGATGGTGCCAACAGTTGCATTTGCAGCTACATCATCACCAACTAAGGTAAACGTTAAGTCTGCTACAGCAAAGTCGCTTACATACAATGCAAAGAGCCAGACAACAACAATTGTTGTTAACGGTAAGACACTTACCCTGAACAAGGATTTCAAAGTTGTTTCAGGAAGCCTTAAGGCAACAAAGGCTGGTACATACACAGTTAAGATCAAGGGAATAGGTAACTATTCAGGCGATACAACAGTTAAGTACACAGTTAACGCACAGCAGAGCTACAAGGCTACTGCTGCTGCAAAGACATACAATGCTAAGAATCAGACAACCAAGGTTACAGTTAAGTATGGTAACACAGTTCTCAAGAGAGGTACTGATTACAAGATTACTGGTGTAACTAAGGCTAAGAACGCTGGCAAGTATAAGATTACCGTAAAGGGTATCAACAACTACAAGGGTACAAAGACAATTTACTACACAATTAACAAGGCTGCTCAGAAGTCTGTTAAGGTTAAGGTAAATGCTTCTAAGAAGAAGATCACTGTATCTGGTGTTAAGGCAAAGGCAAAGGTTACTTACAAGTCAGCCAATAAGAAGGTCAAGGTTAAGAATGGCAAGATTACTGTTGGTAAGGGTGTCAAGAAGGGCACAAAGGTAAGAATCACTGTTAAGGTTGCTGCAACAAAGAACTACAAGGCATACAGCAAGTCAATTATTTACAAGGTTAAATAATCAACCTGCTATGTTAAATAGTTCCAAGCCCTAGCCGGTGGCGCAAAACGAATGTCCATGCCACAGGATGTTCCGCGCCGCCAGTGTGGGTGATAAATAACAGACCGTTTAATGAGTAACATGGTTTACAGATGAAAAGGTTCAGCCGACAATCACACGGGCTGAGTCATTTCATGTATGAATCAACAGACCGGGTCATGCGGGCACAAATATGACCCTGACGACAGAGGATGAGGAGAGAAAATTATGTATCAGAAAGGCGCAAAAGGCTGGCTGAAGCACTTTGACTTCATGCTGCTGGATCTTATAGTACTTCAATTGTCATTTCTTGTGGCATTCCAGATCAGACACGGCATGGTAAATCCGTATGCGAACAGAGACTATCTCGCGCTGGCTATCATCACGGAGCTGGCGGATATAGTAGCCATGATATTTCTGAATACATATGAGGGCGTCATCAGAAGAGGATACTTCAAGGAATTCATATCCAGCTTCAAGAACGGTTTCGTGATCGTTGCACTGCTCCTTCTGTATGTGTTTGTCCTCAAGGATACATCTATATATTCCAGAACTACCATCCTGCTCATGTGGGCCATATATGTGTATGCCACATTTGCGGTGAGGAGCCTGTGGAAGAAGCATCTTGAGAAATATGCAGAGCATGGCAAGGGCAAGAAGCTCCTGGTCATGACCACCAGACATGTAGCAGATGAAGTGGTGGCAGGCCTCAAGGAGAAGAACTACTCCGGGTTTGATATAGTAGGAGTCATGGTGATAGATGCCAATCTCATCGGTCAGGAGATCCAGGAAGTGCCGGTGGTGGCGGATTACAACAGTGCAGTTGATTATGTGAGAACCGCATGGGTGGACGAGATATACGTGGATGTGCGTGGAGCATACGGATATGCGAACACGCTGATAGACGCATTTATCGAGGGTGGCATCACAGTTCACATGTGCATATCATCCATCGTGAGGACCCACGGCGACAAGCAGCTCATCCAGAAGATAAATGGTGAGACCGTGGTCACGACCATGATGAACTACGCAACACCAAAGCAGATGTTGCTCAAGAGAACGGCAGATATAATAGGTGGTCTGGTGGGCAGCGTATTCACGCTTATCCTCACCATATTCATAGGACCTATCATATACATCAAGTCCCCGGGACCGATCTTCTTCAAGCAGGAGAGAGTGGGATTGAATGGCAAGATATTCAAGATGTACAAGTTCCGAAGCATGTACATGGACGCTGAGGAGCGCAAGAAGGAACTCATGGCGCAGAACACCATGAGCGATTCGAAGATGTTCAAGATGGACTTTGATCCGAGAGTCATAGGCAACAAGATACTGCCGGACGGCACCAAGAAGAAGGGAATAGGTCAGTATATCAGAGACTTCTCCATAGATGAGTTCCCACAGTTCTTCAATGTGCTGAAAGGGGATCTCTCACTGGTTGGAACCAGACCGCCTCTCATCTCAGAGGTGGAGCAGTATGAGATGCACCACAAGAGCAGACTTGCTACGAAACCTGGAATCACCGGAATGTGGCAGGTGAGCGGCCGAAGTGACATCACGGACTTCGAGGAGGTCGTGAGACTGGATACGGAGTATATAGAGAACTGGTCGTTTGGACTGGATCTGAAGATTGTGCTTAAGACTATCAAGGTAGTGCTTGGTAGGGAAGGATCAAAGTAGAGGAGGAAGATGGATGAAAGGAATCATACTCGCCGGAGGCTCCGGCACAAGATTGTACCCACTGACTATGGTGACGAGCAAGCAGCTCCTGCCAATATATGATAAACCGATGATATACTATCCACTGTCTGTACTTATGAATGCGGGAATTAGGGAGATTCTTATCATCTCAACTCCTGCTGATACGCCGAGATTTGAAGAGCTTCTAGGCGATGGACATCAGTTCGGCATAGAACTGTCATACGCAGTACAGTCGTCACCTGATGGGCTTGCCCAGGCATTCATCATAGGTGCGGATTTCATCGGAGACGACAGTGTGGCGATGGTGCTGGGAGATAACATATTCGCAGGTCACGGACTCAAGAAGAGACTCAATGCAGCAGTGGTAAATGCTGAAGGTGGCAAGGGCGCAACAGTGTTTGGGTATTATGTGGACGACCCGGAGAGGTTTGGCATAGTTGAGTTTGATGAGAACGGCAAGGCCATATCCATAGAGGAGAAGCCGGAGAAGCCGAAGAGCAACTATTGTGTGACCGGACTGTACTTCTATGACAATAGAGTTGTGGAGTATGCTAAAGGGCTTAAGCCATCTGCAAGAGGCGAACTGGAGATCACTGATCTGAACAGGATATATCTGGAGAACGGTGATCTGAATGTTGAGCTTCTCGGACAGGGATTCACATGGCTTGATACAGGAACACATGAGAGTCTGGTGGATGCAACCAACTTTGTAAAGACGGTGGAGCAGCATCAGCACAGGAAGATAGCGTGCCTTGAGGAGATAGCATACCTGAATGGATGGATCAGCAGGGAAGAAGTTCTTGAGGTATATGAGGTGCTGAAGAAGAACCAGTATGGACAGTACCTTAAGGATGTATTAGATGGTAAATACCAAGAGCATCTTTATTAGAATAAAGACACTAATAATTATAGATACATTGAACATTTGCTGATATACAAATATAGAAAAAGAAGTAAGAGGCAAATGCGAGGAGGAGAATTATGACAATTATAGTAACAGGTGGAGCAGGATTTATAGGAAGCAACTTCGTATTCCACATGCTTAAGAAGTACCCGGGCTACAGAATCATATGTCTCGACAAGCTGACATATGCTGGCAATTTGTCAACCCTTGAGCCGGTTATGGATAACTCAAACTTCAGATTTGTAAAGCTTGATATATGTGATAGAGAGGGTGTATATAAGCTGTTCGAAGAGGAACATCCAGATATGGTAGTGAACTTCGCTGCTGAGTCCCATGTGGACAGATCCATAGAGAATCCTGAGATATTCCTTCAGACAAATATCATAGGAACAGCTACATTGATGGATGCATGTAGAAAGTATGGTATACAGAGATATCATCAGGTAAGTACCGATGAAGTATATGGAGACCTTCCACTTGACAGACCGGATCTCTTCTTCACAGAGGAGACTCCTATACATACAAGTTCACCATACAGCAGCTCCAAGGCTGGTGCGGATTTGCTCGTTCTTGCTTATCACAGAACGTATGGACTTCCTGTTACTATCAGTAGATGTTCGAATAACTATGGTCCGTATCACTTCCCAGAGAAGCTTATACCGCTTATGATAGCCAATGCTTTGGCAGATAAGCCTCTTCCAGTATATGGGGAGGGATTAAACGTGCGTGACTGGCTCTATGTGGAGGATCACTGTAAGGCGATAGACCTTATCATCCACAAGGGACGAGTGGGAGAGGTCTACAATGTAGGCGGACACAACGAGAAGAAGAATATAGATATAGTGAAGATCATCTGTAAGGAGCTTGGCAAGCCAGAAAGCCTTATAACTCATGTGGGAGATAGAAAGGGACATGACATGAGATATGCCATAGACCCTACAAAGATCCACAATGAACTCGGCTGGCTTCCAGAGACGAAGTTCGAGGACGGAATCAAGAAGACAATACAGTGGTATCTGGACAATCGTGAGTGGTGGGAGACCATCATATCAGGCGAGTACCAGAACTACTATGAGAAGATGTATAGCAATAGATAAGGGGTAAGAGGATGAAATTCTTTGTAACAGGCGTTGGCGGTCAGCTGGGACATGACGTGATGAATGAACTTCTGAAGCGTGGATATGAAGGCGTTGGTTCTGACATACAGCCGGAATATAGTGGCGTGGATGACGGTTCACCAGTGACTAAGGCTGATTATGTGCAGCTCGACATCACTGATAAGGCTGCTGTAGAAAAGATAATAACAGAGATCAAGCCAGATGCGGTTATCCACTGTGCGGCGTGGACTGCGGTGGATGCTGCAGAAGATGAAGAGAATATAGACAAGGTTCGTGCCATCAATGCTGGCGGAACAAGAAATATTGCAGAGGTATGTAAATCACTTGACTGTAAGATGACATATACCAGTACGGATTATGTGTTTGATGGTCAGGGAGATATACCATGGGAGCCGGACTGTAAGGACTATGCTCCTCTCAATGTGTATGGACAGACAAAGCTTGAGGGTGAGCTTGCGGTATCTGAATTGTTTGATAAATACTTCATAGTGAGAATAGCCTGGGTGTTCGGTCTCAATGGAAAGAACTTCATCAAGACAATGCTCTCTGTAGGTAAGACTCATGATGAGGTAAGAGTAGTATGTGACCAGATAGGAACACCTACTTATACGCTGGATCTTGCAAGGCTTCTTGTGGATATGAATGAGACTGAGAAGTATGGCTACTATCATGCCACCAATGAAGGCGGATATATCAGTTGGTATGATTTCACATGTGAGATATATAGACAGGCTGGATACAGCACAAAGGTGACTCCTGTTACTACAGAGGAGTATGGCCTTTCAAAGGCTGCAAGGCCTTATAATAGCAGACTTGACAAGAAGAAACTTGTAGAGGCAGGGTTTACGCCACTTCCAACATGGCAGGATGCGCTTAGCAGATATATTAAAGATTTATCATGAGGAGGGACCCTCGTTAGAGGGAGGAGTCCTGATGATTACGCAGACGCTACGCGCAAGCGTCTTAGATGCGTCTGCTCCATAATAGAGTATTAAAGAAATAAGAGGTATAGATACAATGGGACAGATAAAGGTTGAGAAGAATGTAGGTGGTATAGAAGGTCTGTGTGTCATCGAGCCGGCAGTTCATGGCGACAGCAGAGGATACTTCATGGAGACTTATAATGAGAGAGACATGAAGGAAGCTGGAATAGATGTGAAGTTTGTACAGGATAACCAGTCTATGTCAACCAAAGGGGTTCTCAGAGGACTTCATTTCCAGAAGAACTTTCCGCAGTGTAAGCTTGTAAGAGCTGTGCGCGGTGAAGTGTTCGATGTGGCTGTGGATCTTAGAAGTAATTCGGAAACTTATGGTAAGTGGTATGGTGTAAGACTTTCCGCTGAGAATAAGAAACAGTTCCTCATACCTGAGGGATTCGCCCATGGTTTCCTTGTGCTTTCTGATGAGGCAGAGTTCTGTTATAAGGTGAATGACTTTTGGCATCCAAATGATGAGGGAGGTATGGCTTGGAATGATCCGGAGATCGGTATTGAGTGGCCGGAACTGAAAGGTGAGTACAAGGGCAGTGCAAGTGCAGAGGGCTACACGCTGGAAGATGGTACTGCACTGAACCTGAGCGATAAGGACCAGAAGTGGTTGGGACTGAAGGATACCTTCAAGTTTTGATTTGAAGTGAGCAGAATAAACTAGAAGGTAGGATAGAACTATGAAAAATACCCCATATACAGTTCTAATGTCTGTATACATAAAAGAAAAGGCTGAGTATTTAAAATTAAGCATTCAGAGTATGCTCGATCAAACGGTTCCGCCTGATGAGTTTATTCTTGTTAAAGATGGTCCATTAACAACGGAACTGGATGCAGTTGTGGACTATTACAATCAAAAATATCCAGGTTTGTTTACCATAATTTCAAATGAAACGAATCTTGGACTTGGACCAGCACTGGCAAAAGGCATAGTCGCATCAAGAAATGAACTGATTGCAAGAATGGATTCTGATGATGTATCAGAAAAAACTCGATGTGAAAAACAACTTGCTGCCTTTGAAAAGGATTCAAAGTTAGAGATGGTTGGGTCATTTGAGGCGGAATTTATCGGAGAAAAAGACAACATTGTGTCAGTTCATCGAGTGCCTGAAACACATAATGAAATCACAAAATTTATGCGTCGTAGGTGTGCCATTCTGCATCCAACAGTAATGTACAAGAAAAGTGCCGTAATCAGAAGTGGAAACTATCACTCTGTTCCATTATATGAAGATTATGATCTTTTTGCTAGAATGGTGCTGGAATACAATGTGCGTAGCTATAATATTCAAGAGAACTTATACTATATTAGAACAAGTGAGGATTTCTTTAAAAGACGCGGTGGATTAAAATACGCAAGAACAGTATTGAACTTTAAATGGAACCAGCACAAAAAAGGATATATGTCGCTGACAGATTTTTGCATTAGTGGTTTGGGACAGGCATTTGTATGTGTTCTACCAAATACATTACGTAAAGCTGTTTATTTGAAGCTATTACGATAATAATAGATTGAGGACAATTATGGAAAAGGAACCAATAAGAGTTTTACATATTGTGCCTAATATGCAGGCAGGAGGACTTGAAACATTAATTATGAATATCTATAGAAATATAGATAGAACTAAAGTCCAGTTTGATTTTCTTGTCCATTATACTGGAAATTACTTTTATGATGACGAAATCAGGAGTTTGGGCGGAAGAATATATAAGTTGTCAGTACGCGATGACAACAATTTTATAAAATATTTGAAAGATTTGGATGCGTTTTTTAAGGCGCATCCAGAATATAAGATTGTTCATGGACACATGGAAAGTTTAGGACAATTTTATTTTAAGGCTGCAAAAAGGAATGGAGTTCCTGTACGCGTTGCACACAGTCATAATTCAGCAACAGAAGATACACTCAAGGGAAAAATTAAGGGACTTCTCTTGAAACGATATAAAGTATTTGCAACAGATTACTTTGCTTGTTCACAAAAAGCGGGTGAGTTTATGTTTGCAAATAAAAAGTTTACTGTTCTGAAGAATGCAATCATTGTAAATAATTTTGCTTACAATGAAGATGAAAGAAATCGACTGAGAAAAGAACTCGGTATTGAGGATAAAATAGTCATTGGTCATGCAGGAAGGTTCTGTGAACAGAAAAATCATAAGTTTTTAATAGATGTTTTTAAGAAAATTGCTGATCTGGAAAATAATGCTGTTTTGTTGTTGATTGGTGCTGGAGAAACGTTTGAAAGAATAAAGGAACAAGTTCAAGAGTATGGTTTGGAAGAACGTGTTATTTTCCTAGGGGTTAGAAAAGATATTGCAAGCTTGTATCAGGCGATGGACTGTTTTGTGTTTCCGTCACTTTTTGAAGGTCTTGGTATTGTTGCAATAGAAGCACAGTGTTCTGGTTTGCCAGTAGTCGGCTCTGATGTTATTCCAAAAGAAGCTGCGGTAACAAATCAATTTCACTATATGTCGTTGGATGATTCTGCAGATGAATGGGCAAAAAAAATTCTTGAAGTAACGAAACAGGAGAGAAAAGCTGAAATCGATAAAATTCGAGCTGCGGGATATGACGTGCATGATGTGGCGGAATATTTAGAAGATTTTTATATAAAGAAGTATTTGGAGAATTAAGAAAGCTAGAGGGCGGAAAGATGAAAAAAGTTGGTCTAGTTTCTGTGAGAAACTATAACTATGGAAGTATATTGCAAGCATATGCCTTGCAGCAGGAGTTGTTTGCAGCAGGGGTTGATAATGAATTAATCTATTATAAAAAGCGTAATGTTGTCAAGCAAGCTCTTAGAATATTTAATCTGCCGCTCCTCATGGCAAAGATGAAAGATGTCTGGCGTGTAATTGAAGGAAAGACTAATCCCAAATTAAAACCGATTATTTCTGGAAGAAATAGAGCTTTTTCGAATTTTCTGAAAGATAATTTTGTATTTACACCGTGCTTAAGCGGCAGAAAACAGCTTATTGATTACACAAAGAAATTTGATGCTTTCATTTTGGGAAGCGATCAGGTATGGAATCCAATGTTACTTGGTGGAGATTATTATACATTAACTTGGGTGGATTCTCGTCGCCCTAAAGTAACATACGCTTCGAGCTTTGGTGTATCAGAGATACCTGCGAGCCAAGTAAAGAAGACAAAAGAATACCTGTCTCGATTCAATATGATCTCTGTTAGAGAGGAACAGGGGGCAGAGATTGTCGAAAAATTGACGAGGAAAAAGGCTGAAGTCTGTTGTGATCCTACTGTGCTGACAGACCGGAAGAGATGGGATGAGCTTAGTGGAGATTGTCCGTTTGTGAGTGAAAAGTATATTTTCTGCTACTTTATTGGCAATAATCCAAGCCAACGAGAGTTTGCAAAAAAATTAGCACAGAAAACGGGCTGCAAAATCCTAGCAGTTAAACACATTGATGAGTATATTAAAAGTGATGATGACTTTGGCGATATTGACTATTTAGAAGTTGGGCCAAAAGAGTTTGTCAATTTTATTAGGTATGCTACATATGTATGTACGGATTCTTTTCATGGAACGATTTTCTCGATAATGTATAATAAGAACTTCTTTACATTTATGAGATTCTCAGATAGCCAGAAAAGCTCTATGAATTCGAGAGTAAAAAATATTCTTTCAATCGTTGGTTTGTCCAACCGCTTGTTTGAAAACTCAATTACCCCGGAAGCAGCACTCGCATATCAAGTGGACTGGTCTGATGTTAATAAGAGGCTAAATGATTTTAGAAAAAGTTCACGAGAGTATTTTGAAAGAGCAATAATATGCTTAAAGGGTACACAGGAATGATTAAATTAGTTGAGAAAGAGCACTGCTCAGGCTGTACAGCTTGTATGGTCTGTTGTCCAAAAGAAGCAATATCAATGTGCGCTGATGAGGAAGGATTTAAATATCCAGTTATTGATAGAAATCGGTGCGTGGAATGCGGAAAATGTGTAAGGACATGTCCTATCACGAATAAGCAAAAGAAAAATTCAGTAGTTGATTCATATATTGCTATAAATAACGATAAGAATCAGCGTGAGGCAAGTGCGTCAGGTGGTCTGTTTAGCGTCATAGCTCATTATGTTTTGGAAAAAAATGGCGTAGTTTTTGGTGCGGCATATGATGAAGAACTTAGGGTTAAACATACAGCTATAGAACACGAAGCAGATTTAGAAAAATTGAGAATGTCCAAGTATGTGCAAAGCGATTTGGGTGATACATTTAAACAGGTGGACAAGTATTTAAAAGCGGATAGAATCGTTTTGTTTTCTGGTACGCCTTGTCAAGTAGCAGGACTTAGAGCGTATATTAATAGAGAAGACGCAAATCTAATTCTCCTTGATTTGGTTTGTCATGGCGTTCCATCGCCAAAGCTGTTTGAAGACTATAAGGCTGCACTCTCAGAAAAATACGAAAGTGATATTCAGAATATATATTTTAGAAGCAAAGTTTTAGGGCATCACTTGTCCACGATCGCAGTTCGTTTTTCAAATGGAAAGTTAATTCACAGCAGACGATTGGTGAAATCTTATCCGAGATTATGGTTTGCCGGGTTTACATCACGGCCATCTTGCTATGCCTGCAGTTTTAAAGAAGAAGATCGTGTGAGTGATTTTACACTATTTGATTCTTTTAAGTCAGCTGGACAGTATGACTTTAAAGATGATGATATGGGGCTGTCCAATGTGTATGTTCGCACACAAAAGGCAACTGATTTGTGGAAACAAATCGAGGCTCAAGTAACTGCTGTAAAAACGAAAACAGCGGTTACGAATAAGAATGACGGAGATATGATTTACGAATCCGCAGTAAAAAATAAGGCCCGTGCAGAATTTTGGAGTGATTATGGAAAACTTTCATATACAGAATTAATTGATAAGTATATTCCATATTCTAAAAAAGAAGCCATTATGGATAAGGTTAAACGAGTGATGGTTAGCACAGGCCTGAGTAAAAATTTGAAGATTAAAAAGCTACTTACAAAGATTAAAAAGTAAAGGAAGAAGAAATGAAAGTAATTGCATTCTATCTGCCACAGTTCCATGAAACGCCAGAAAATAATGAATGGTGGGGACAAGGCTTTACTGAGTGGAATAACATGAAAGCTGCCAAACCACTTTTTGAGGGGCATAACCAGCCAAGAATTCCGCTTAACAATAATTATTATAACCTTTTGAATGAGAAAACTCTGGAGTGGCAGACTGAAATTGCAAAAGAACACGGCGTATACGGTTTCTGCTGCTACCACTATTGGTTTGGAAGCAAAATGCTTCTTGAAAAGCCGATGGAGATTTATCTGAAAGATAAAAACTGTGATTTGCCATTTTGCTTTTGCTGGGCAAACGAAACATGGACAAATGCTTGGGCTGCGGAAACTGAGTCTGATCGAAAGACCTTAATCAAGCAGGAGTACGGTGATAAAGAAGAATGGGAGAGACATTTCCAGTATTTGCTTCCGTTCTTTAAGGACGAGAGATACATAAAGGAGGGTAATAAACCGCTTTTTGTGATTTATCGTCCACAGTATATTACAGAGCTGAGTGCAAGACTGGCTTATTATAATAAACGTGCTCAAGAAGAGGGCTTTGACGGGCTGGTTTTTGCAGCACAGCATGTTTCTTTTTATGCTGAGAAGAGCGTCGATAAGTCGATGTTTAAATACCAGATTGAATATCAGCCAGGCTTTGCGTTTTATGATATGAGCTCTTGGATGCAGAAGCAGATGAGCGTTATTAAGCAGAATGTACAGACATGGGCAAGGGATCATTTGAAAAGCTTTAAGTCTGCTAAAAAGGCAAAACTGCAGAAATTATCGTATGACGAAGTGTGGAATACAGTTCTAAATAGAAAAGCAGAGCCGGGAATGATTCCAGGGGCATTTGTGGACTGGGATAATACACCGAGATATAAAGAAAAAGGTCGTGTTTTGACTGGGGCAACACCTGAAAAGTTTAAAGAGTATTTTGGAAAACAGCTGAAAAGAGCACGGGATGAATACAAGTCTGACTATATTTTCATTTTTGCATGGAATGAATGGTCAGAAGGTGGATATTTAGAGCCTGATATGAAAAATCAGTACGGTTACTTAGATGCAATCAAATCATGCGTCGATGAATTGGAAAGTGAGAACTAAAAATGGCAGAGATATTATCAAATAATAAAATTAAAACAATTGCGTTTTATTTACCTCAGTATCATGCCATTCCGGAAAACGATAAATTTTGGGGAAAAGGATTCACGGAATGGGTAAATACGAAAAAGGCTACTCCGCTATTTGAGGGGCATTATCAGCCAAAAGTTCCATTAAATGAAAACTATTATAACTTGCTAGATGACGATGTTAAAATTTGGCAGGCGAATTTGGCGAAGAAGTATGGTGTGTTTGGCTTTTGCTACTATCACTACTGGTTTAAAGACGGAAAGAAGCTGCTTGAAAAACCACTAGAGCAAATGTTGCAAAATAAAGATGTTGATATCCCATTTTGCATGTCTTGGGCAAATGAGAACTGGAGTAAGCGATGGGATGGCGGTAATCAGGAGATTATTGCCGAGCAGGATTACGGCACAGAAGATGATTGGAAAAAGCACTTGCTTTATATGGTTCAGTTTTTCAAAGATGAACGATATATTACCCTGAATGGCGATCCGGTTTTTCTTATTTATAAACCTGAAGAGATTCCTGATTTGCATCGTATGGTAACTTATTGGCAGTCGGAAATTAAAAAGTTTGGCTTCAATCGGATTTGCTTAATGATCCAGAATTCGGGATGGTATTTTTCACCATCTTACAATGATAGAGATTTCGATTATCAAGTTAAATTTGAACCATACTTTTCAAAGCAGTATGCAGAAAAAGATTTAAATAAAATTAGGCGTCTCCAGATTGCTTATCGAATTCTGAAGAAAGTTAAATTGGAAAAGCCAATCTATGCATTTGTGAAGAGTAGAAAAAAAGTGGCCGGAAATGATAAGCCGTTGTCAATTTTTAGCTATGATAAAGAATGCGCAGATATCCTGAATGGCCCACATTCCCAGAAGATTGTGCAGGGGTTGTTTACAGATTGGGATAACACTGCAAGGCGAAAAAATGGCTTTGTTTTTAAAGGAGGAAATCCGGAGAAATTTGGAAACTGCGCAAAGGCTCTCTTTAACCAGATGAGAGAAAAGAATGATCTTCCGCTTGTCTTTATTAATGCTTGGAATGAGTGGGCAGAGGGAGCGTATTTAGAACCGGACGAAAAGCATGGCTATGCTTATCTTGAGCAATTACAAAATGCTATGGAAAAGTATAATAGAGGTTAATATTTTTATATTGTCTTTTTATTAAGAAAGATATTTAAGAGTGCGTGAATCAACTATTGTATTTATGTAATTTGTGAAAGAATCGAATATCTAAGAAAGAGAAATTTAATCATGACAACCAGAGAATTTGGAAAAGTTACATCAAATCAATTGTATTTGTATGCTCTAGTACTGTACATTTTACTAAATTACACAATTTTAGGAGTACAATGGAACTATCCATTCTCCATTTTAAAAAATGCAGCACAGATTATATTGACATATTTTATTCCTTTCTTATTATGCGTGCGATTCATGCTAGGGTTTATAAAAAAGAGAACATGGCATCAATTAATAACTGTGCTGATAATTAGCTGCACTTTATATTCATCAAGCGTAATACACAGTAATGCACTTGCTTATACAGCCGCGTTTATTCTATTGGCGCCAGGAATTGATTATGATGAAATCGTAAGAGCATTCTACAAAGCAGCTTTTTTTTCAGTAGCGCTATTGATTCTTGCAACAATAATTGGAGCTGTCAATGATAATCAAATACGCTTTACATATGCAACGGGCGTATTGTATGGACATACAATGGGAACCTCACATCCTAACAATTTTGCAGCCTATGTAATGACGACTCTTTTTCTATGGCTGTATATGAATAGAAAAAGAAAATCACCGGCTAAACTGATTTGTGTTGATATAATAGTTGGCGTGATTGTATTTATATTAACGGCGTCAAGGACGAGTTCAATTGTAATATTAGCATTTGCTGTAATTTATTTGTTGTATGAAGTAATGAAAAAGGTTAATGCAGAAAGGCTGATTAACCTATTAAAATTGGCAATAGTGGCTGTTTTTGCAGTTTCAATTTATTTAATGAATTCTATGGGGCAAGTCGGATCAAACGGAATATTAGCAGATTTGACGTTTGCAACACGTTTTTCATCGGCATACAATATTTATCAACAGTATGGAATTCAACCGTTTGGTTCAGATATTGAGTTTGTAAGTTCTGTTGTTTCAGCTCAGACAGGTAAGTCGTCTGTGATACTTGATTCGGCGTATTTGAACTTGCTTTTGTATCGGGGATATATTGTCACTGTTTTGTTTGCGATAGCTGTAGTTCTCTTGTTTAGGAAAATTGGAAAACAACGAGAGTATATCTTGATGATTATAGCCGCGCTATTTGTTGTTGATGGTCTGATGGAACAAAATGTATTTATGATTTATTGTAATTTTACTTTGATGGCTTGCTTTTCAGGATTAGAGAGTATCGATTAATAGACAAGAGCCATTGCTAACAAATGGAGGAATATAGGGTGCGAATAATAAATAGAATTAAACGAAAACTAAGTTCTATTATTAATGATCCTTGGGTGAAAAACAACGGGGAAGTTAGAAAGGAATTTGGATTATTTACTGGTTTAATTATCTTGGTTTTAAATATTGTTGATATGGTAACCAGTTATAAGACAGTATTTTACAAGAACTATTTACTAAAGATAATTAAAAAGGACGTACAGATAACTGTAGACAAATATAAAAAAGATACTTGTGTATTTGACGGTAAAATCACAAATAATGCTAAGATACATGTATGGGTGATATGGTGGCAAGACATAAAAAATGCACCTCAAATAGTTCAAGAGTGTATAGCAAGCCAAAGACTATATATTAATAATAAATATTATGAATATCATTTACTAAATAGTGAGACAGTTTGGGACTATGTTGAACTACCACAGGAAATTATAGAGAAATTTAATCGTAAGGAAATAGGATTTGCGCACTTTTCGGATATTTTAAGACTGGCTCTAATAAAAAAATATGGAGGAGTCTGGATGGATGCCACAATTTTTATGACAAATCAGCTTCCTGAAAGTATAAGAGCGAGTTCTTTTTATTCAAATAAGAAAAAAGCCGATGGATATAATCAGAGAAAATTAATATCAGAGGGTAAATGGACAACCTACTTTTTTAAAGCAGAGCCCGATGATATTATTGTTTCATTTGTTCTGGATGCACTTATTGAATATTGGAGAAAGCATTCTGTGGCTGTAGATTATTTTTTGTTTGATTATTTAATAGCAGTTGCATATGATGAATTTTCACGCGCGAAACATGAAATAGATTTGATCCCTGAGAATAATCCGGAAGTATTTAGTCTTTTTGTTGAGAGAAATAAAAGATATACTCTTGAATTCTTTGAAAAAATTACAAAAGATACTATTATTCATAAACAGTCCTATAAGTTTCCCTACAGTAAACAGGATAAAGACGGTTTTATAACGAACTGGGGACATGCTTGCGAAAGGATAAAATAAATGAGTCTTAAGAGTGATCGAATAAAAAATACAAGGAGAAATGCTATATGGGGAATTGTAAATAAGTTCATTACAATACTCCTTCCGTTTATTACCAGAACAGTTTTGATTTATGTGTTGGGGGTTGAATATGTTGGCATAAACGGACTGTTTTCTTCTATATTACAAGTCTTGAGCTTAGCGGAACTGGGATTTTCTAGTGCAATTGTTTATAGCATGTATAAGCCGCTGGCAGAGAATGATAACGATGTTGTATGCGCATTGCTCCAGTTCTACAAAAAAATATATCGCTGCATTGGTAGTATTGTGCTGATAATTGGTGTTGCACTGATTCCTTTTCTGAAGTACTTGATTTCAGGATCTTGTCCGAGCGATGTTAACATATATGTTGTTTATATAATTTATCTTCTTAATACGTCCTGTAGCTATTTCTTATTTGCTTATAAAAAATCTTTGCTTTCAGCTGTGCAAAGGCAGGACATTATTAGTAAAGTTGCAATGATTAATAAAATCATCAGTAGCTTTATCCAGATTGTGGGATTGCTTCTCCTGAAGCAGTACTATATCTTTATTGTGGTTTTACCGTTGATGTCTTTGCTGGATAACTTGCTGTGTGAATTTCTGGCAAAAAAATATTATCCTCAATTTGAGTGCCACGGAAAGCTCGATAAGAAATATAAGGAAGATATTATTGAAAAAACAAAGGGATTGCTTATTCACAAAATTTGCGGTGTGACACGCAATTCATGTGATAATATTTTCATATCTATGTTTTTGGGGTTAACGCCAGTTGGCATATATAGCAACTACTATTATGTCATGAGTTCAGTAAGAGGAATCCTGGATGTATTTACGGTTTCTATGAGTGCGAGTGTTG
Organism: Coprococcus sp. RTP21281st1_F1_RTP21281_210402; assembly: GCF_040915325.1. Classification (NCBI taxonomy): domain Bacteria; kingdom Bacillati; phylum Bacillota; class Clostridia; order Lachnospirales; family Lachnospiraceae; genus Coprococcus; species Coprococcus sp. RTP21281st1_F1_RTP21281_210402. Next base: position 58,896 of record NZ_JBCPDQ010000002.1, on the reverse strand, counting down.
GTAACAGCGTTGCTATTGAAAGCGTAGAAAAAAATTATAAGAATTTAAATTTGTTTACATTTATATATGAGTGGCTATGCGGTTGGTGCACGGTTTGTATGCTTTGCCTTTTTCAGCCTTTTATGAGAATTTGGGTTGGAGAAAAGGCGATGTTTTCATTTGATGTCGTGATTGCAATTTGCATATATTTTTATGTTTGGACAATTGGAGATATTAAAAGTCAGTATGCCGATGCCGCAGGCCTTTGGTGGAAAGATCGAATCCGAGCGTCTGTTGAAGCAATTGCCAATATAGCGTTGAATTATGTCCTTGTAAAAAATTTTGGCGTTTTTGGAATTGTTATTGCGACAGCAATATCAATTCTATTTATTGGCTTTCCTTGGAGTACAAAGATTGTATTTGATAATTATTTCAAAGGAAAAAGCTTTTTGCGTTATATGCGTGACGAAGTATTTTATGCAGTGGTTACAATTATAGTTTGCTTTGTCACTTATGAGATTTGTAACTTCGTTAATGTGTCTGGAATTCTGGGGCTTATTATATATGCAGTTATTTGTGTTATAATTCCTAATGTTCTATATTTGCTGGCATATTTTAAGTCACGTTATTTTAAAGATGCAGTACGATTTGTAAAGAAAATTGTTGTAAAGGGGTGATTATGTGTGATTTCGGTAGTGATGCCAGCCTATAACAGAGAAAATATTATAAAAGAAGCGATTAATAGTGTTTTAGGCCAAACATATGAGGATATTGAGTTAATTGTTGTTGATGACGGCTCCACTGATCAAACTTCTAAAGTGGTTCGTGAAATTGAGGATCCGAGATTAAAATATTTTTATCAAGAAAATGCAGGAGCTTGTGCGGCTAGAAATAAGGGGGTTGAGCTCTCGCAAGGAGAACTTGTTGCCTTTCATGATAGCGATGATATTTGGCATCAAGACAAATTAGAAAAACAGATAAAGGTGATGGAAACATCAGGTGCAGATCTTGTTTTTTGTAAACTTGTCAAATATTATGCGAATGGAAAAACTCAGCTATTGCCAGATTCAATAAGTGAGGGCTTTTTGAATCCCGTCGAAAACTTGTTTGGAATAGGGACACAAAGCCTATTAGCAAAAAAAGAAGTATTTGAAAAATGTCCATTTGATACTTCGATGCCACGCTTTCAGGAGTTTGAAATGCTGGTCAGAATTGCAGAAAAGTATCGAATTTATTGTCTTGATGATGGACTGGTTGATTATAAAATCGGAAATGATTCTATAAGTAGTAATCCTGAAAAACTTTATAAAGCCTGTGATTTAATTTTACAGAAGCATCCATCTTTTCAGAAAAAATACCCTAAAATGATGCATGTTATGGCTAGTGCGTTACAGGATGCGGGAAATGAATTGAAAAAATCGGGAAAAAATAATTATAAGAAATTCTACGATAAAAGCTTAGAGTATGATAGCTCGTTAAAAAGAAAAATTTCAATTTATATTAAAGGAATTATTTGAGGGATGAACTTATGTTTGATAAAATAAAATTATGGCTAAAGAAAAAAGAGTGGAGAAAAAGAAATGTTCATAATGAAACTAGTATTGTGAATGCTTTTAACTTTGCTCAGGTTTCAGTTGGAAAAGGTACTTATGGAGGAATAACTGCTATTTTAATGGCAGATGATTCTTGTATTAAAATTGGAAACTACTGTTCGATAGGCCCCAAGGTTATTTTTATGGGGGGGGGCGAGCATAATTACAAGAGGATATCTACATATCCTTTTCAATCAAAAGTTTATAAACAAAAAACTAATAACCCCGTGAATCACTCCATTATCATAGAAGATGATGTTTGGATTGGATATGATGCGCTTATTATGCCCGGAGTAACTATTGGTAAAGGTAGTGTTATTGGTGCAAGAGCGATTGTCACAAAGGATGTTCCGCCGTATTCGATATATGTTGGTAATAAAGTAATCAAGAAAAGATTTTCTGAGGATATTATAAATAAACTGAGCATAATTGATTTTTCAAAAGTTGAGCACACCAGTTTTGATACATATATAAATTACTGCCAAACAGAAATCACTTCAAGTAATGTGGATGATATACTGGAGTGCTTCGTTACGAGAAAATAATATTTGAGGGCATCTAAAAGGAGTTTTTCAGGCAATAAATACCATTTTTTGTTCTGCTATGATTTTTGTATGTGGCTATATTGTTACAAGTATTGTAAATAGGATTCCATTTGTGGGGAAATGGATTGTTTAAAAGAAAAAGAATAGAGGGAAAAAGGAAAAAATGACCACAACATTACTTATCATGGCTGCTGGAATCGGCAGCCGCTTCGGAATAGGAATCAAGCAGTTGGAACCAGTTGATGACGTGAACAATATCATCATGGATTACTCGATTCACGATGCGATTGAGGCAGGCTTCAACCATGTGGTCTTTATTATTCGCAAGGATATCGAGGAGGAGTTCAAAGAGGTCATCGGTAATCGTATTGCCTCTATTTGCTCCTCTCATAATGTAACTGTGGACTATGCTTTCTAGGATATCAATGATATTCCGGGAGAACTTCAGGCAGGCCGTACAAAACCGAGGGGGAACTGGACAGGCTGTGCTTGTAGCGAAAAATGTGATTGATACCCCGTTCATTGTGATCAATGCAGATGATTACTATGGCAAAGAAGGCTTCAAGGCTGTCCACGAATATCTGGTGATAGGCAGTCTGAGGTGTCAGGTGCAAATGAATATATTTATTTAAATATGCCTGTGCTGTACTAAATAATTGGGGCAGTTGCGATAGTAACAAATAGTATATATCATTATTTGAGTTTATTTGTAGATAATAAAGATGAACATAAACTTATTACTTACTAATGAGGAGAAAACAAATGGAGACAACTTTACTTATAATGGCGGCAGGAATCGGTTCAAGGTTTGGAACAGGAATAAAACAGCTGGAGCCTGTAGATGATGGTAATCACATTATCATGGATTATTCAATTCATGATGCCATAGAGGCAGGATTTAATCATGTCGTATTTATTATTCGCAAGGATATCGAGAGAGAATTTAGATCTGTTATAGGTGATCGGATTGCCGCCATTTGCGGGAAATCTGGCGTTACGGTTGATTATGCATTCCAGAATATCGAGGATATTCCAGGGGAGCTGCCGACAGACAGAACAAAGCCATGGGGAACAGGACAGGCCGTGCTTGCAGCTAAAGCCGTGCTGAAGACACCATTTGTCGTGATAAATGCAGATGATTATTATGGCAAGGAAGGCTTCAGGTTGGTTCATGAGTATCTGGTGAATGGAGGACAGTCATGTATGGCTGGATTCGTACTTAAGAATACATTGTCTGATAATGGTGGTGTGACCAGAGGCATTTGCAAGATGGACGATCAGAATAATCTGACAGAGGTGGTGGAGACCAAGAATATCGTCAAGACTGTGGACGGTGCAGAGACGGACGGCACAGCCATTGATACGGAGTCTCTGGTGTCCATGAACATGTGGGGACTGACACTGGAATTCTTGGATATGTTGGAGGCAGGATTTGCGGAGTTCTTTGAGACGGAGGTTCCGACTGATCCACTTAAGGCAGAGTTCCTTATTCCTACATTTATAGGAGAACTTCTGGATGAGAAGAAGATGACGGTTAAGGTTCTCCGGACGAATGATACCTGGTATGGTATGACGTATAAGGAGGATGCTGAGGCTGTTAAGGAGAGCTTTAAGGGGATGATTGAGGACGGCGTGTATGAGAAAGATTTGTTTGGGGATTTGTAGATAGGATGTTTATATGGATGTGATGTGATTGCCAGCCCGGGAGGGCTGGCAATTGGTGGTTATGGGTAATTTCACAGTTCTGTTATGATTTACTATATAACGTTGATTTAAAATGACTGTATGTTATAATGCTTAATATTAAAATATGCGACAAAACAAATAGTGCGACGATAATTTTTATTTAAACCAATTGAGGAAAGTAATATAGATACTTTATTTGTATCAATTCTTGGCAAGTAAATAAGAACTATTGGGATGGCTATACAGTAAAGGAAAAGATCATCGATTGCTGAAAGGAGAAACAAAGACAGTGATGCGTATGGAGTTGGGGCTAATAGGATAGCGATTGATGAACATCATGCAAGACTGTTTGTAAATGCGGCAATGACAATGTCAGATTTTATATTATCTGTTTATATGAAGGAGGCATGACGATATGATTCATAGAGTGACTTGTGATAAATGTGGTTCCATTTCGGAATATGATGATAGATCTATATGGGAGGGCAACCGTGAACGTGAAGAGGTAGAATGCCCTGTGTGTGGGAATATTATTGGGAGCGTTTTTACAGACCTTATACCTGTAGCAAGGCTTATAAGTAAAGGATAAATTATGTATAGAAAAGTAATGTTTTCATTGATGTTGCTGTCATTGATACTATTATCTTTAATTGCATGGAAAGTTGGTGTGTTTACAGCAATTGTAGGCCTACCATTCTTTCCGTTAGTAGAGAAGATTGTTACAAATACTTATTTTTCTGGTGTAGCTTGCAGTATTATTGCTGTTATTATTATTTACAAATGGCAGGTGTTGTATAGCAAGAGAAAGCTGAAGCAGGATTTTAGATGTAACGAATGTATTGAAGGTATATATGATGGCATTGAAGCAGTTAGAAAATATATGCCATTAGTTCCAAAAAAGGAAAAATGGGATAGAGTTTGTGATTATGAAGAATTTCGCAAAAAAAATGCAAAGAAATATATTGACTTCTATGGGGAGCATAAAGGTGACATTTATATTGCAAATTTGACATTATCATACAAGGGCAATGATTTGCTGATTGACTCAATTCAATCATGCTTTTTCATTAACCTTAATTTCAAGTTGTTGGGGATTTTGAATCATGTGAAGAATAGGCTGCCAAATCTCAGAAACAAATACCCTAAAATTGAGAAGCTGGCAAAAGAATACATAGAATCGGCTAGTGAAGACATAATGATACAACTGGGAGAAACGTTGGACTCATACTTTGTAGATGCGAGATGTATGGCAGACTACTGGCAGAAGTTGCTTGATTATTTAGAGTATGATCCGACGTTCGTTAAACTATTTGTAAAAACGTATAATGCACGATATAAATTTGAAGATGATATAAAGTTGCCAGTAACGGTTAGGAATAGTCAGGCTATTGATGTGGAGAGAGAAGTAAAAAAGGCGATTCTAAGATATAAAATTAGAAACTTTTGGAAAAAATAAGAGTGTATAAGCACGATTAAAATAATTTTTACATTTTATAATTTGTGAAAGAGAGAATATAATGAAGCACATTTTACAAGACAATGCACTTGAATCATGGGCAATGGCCATTAAATATAGCAATTTTATTCTAGACGGAAAGGCTACACTACAATATAGAAAACAATTTGTATCATCCTTACACAATGCAGTTGAGCTATTTATCAAACAGTTGATGCTCGATAATAATGATCACAGGGTATGCAGTGTAAGAAAAGGTTGTGCTGCAGATGGCCATCCGGCGGTAGAATTTTATAATGCCGCTGATCTCAATAGTTATTTTGAGAACCTAGCAGATGAAGACATGAAAAAGTTCTATTCGATTGAATTTAATGAGATACAGAGGTTGGTCAAAGAACTATTTAGTGGATATTATGGTGAGCATTCTGACGACAAGATGGTTGTGGATGATTCGATTGCATTATTAGGACGGCTGAGAAACGGAGAAACACATTTCTTCGTTGAAAAGAATAGTTTTCTCACTGATAAGGAATTCCAAAAATTATATAATTTTATGATTGCGTTTAATACAATACTACATTATTATAACTTGCTTCCGTATTGGGGAAAGCCATGGGGAGAATTTGAAAGATTTAAAGTTGGTGAGACAAGCTTACAGAATTTTTCGTATAAGAAAGCCGTTCAACAATCAAAATTCTATCAAAAGTTGAAAGAATATATTTCTGAAGAAGTGTATCCTGCAAATGGAAATACTGCATATGACTATGCTGAAGACATGTACTTTTATTTGCGGAATAAAGATAAAGACATGGATTTTGATGAATTGTGGACCTGTATTGAGATGGCAGTTCATTACGATCTATTATCGTATGAAGATGTTGTTGATGAGTATGATGAACCGGAGATAGGGACCGGGGCGAATGTTTATAGGATGTTTAAACTTAAGTAGCGTAGATTAGAGGATTATACGAGTTTATAGATATATGACATGGGGCTGGAGGTAGAAAAATGATAAAAACAAGAGATTTCCTTGGGGCAAAAACCAAAATGAAAAGTTTGATATCCATAGTTAATGAATATGATTATGAGGATATTTCTAAGGCAATTTATTGTGTATGTGTTTGTGTAAATAATCGTTCAGTTCTGGAATCAACGTTGTCGTTGAACTGGGCATTAGCTGAACATAGCCATAAAGGTAATAAAAAAATAGAAAATTATGATGATTTTAAAAGTTTTTTTAGATCTATTGAAAGCATAATTAAACCTTCTGACTATGATGATGCTTATGTGGAAGACTATGGAGAAGTTTTCATCGAAGTGTTTGGCAAAAAATATTCTGTGATTGTGGGTACTGGTCATAATATGGTATTTGCATGTCTGCAGTTCTTACCAATATTAGCTTGTGAATTAAATAAAAAAGATGAATTAATAAAAGTGATGACGTACAATTCATTTATAATAGATTTCCTTAAAGAATCAAATATTAAAGATGGAAAATATGGAGCTAGATTGGTTCTTCCTTCAGAGGCATTGTTTATCAAAGTAAGTGAACTATTTGACAATCTAGATATAAATACATTAAAAAGTGTTGATAATATACTTAAGTCTGATTACATAGAAAAAAAACATTTCATTGAAACAGAGAGAGGAATAACTCCCTTAGCAAATACATCTTTATTAATGGATTTATATGATTTGTGGTATAAATCTATTCCTGATAAGGCAAAATTAGTTGATAGAATGCTGACCGGAGTTGCATATAATCTTTCAAAATTGGAAACAGATGAAACTATAAATTTTCTGTGCCCTGTAGGCTTTTCTAATAGTAGAGAAAAGCCAAATTTTGAATATCAATTTCCATTTGTTTTAGTCTCTTCAAAAGCGATAATATTTGCAGTAAATAAAGATGACTATTCGAATGGAGAATTGAAGAAGGTAATTAATGAGATAATTAGTGCTAAGAATAAGGACTCTTTGTTTTTATTTGAATTATATAGTCGGAGTAAAGATGGAAAATGCAGAGGGATTACTGTTTTGAAATGTTCTGACATTAAGTTTATGATATATGATGCATGGGCCAATCCATCTGAAAAACATATACTCACCAGAACAGGAGACGAAAAATATTATTACTGTACTGCGTTGGATATTGTTTATTATATTTTGTTTATGGATGACATTGATGAATTACTTGACTATTTTTATTTTATAAAAGGTGAAAATAACTCTCAAATACTAGGTCATGGTGGAGATGCATCAACTTTTCTTGCTTGGAAAAATGCAGATCATGTTTTTGAAAAAGGTGCAATAAAGTATAGCTTGATTAATGTTGGCTTTGATACAGAAAATGAATATGTTGTTGATTACTATTGCAAGAAACTAAAGGACTTTCCTTTGGGACGAGGAGATTATATTTTAGACAATCCATTTTCTTGGAAGATTACTCCAAAAGAGAATGGGTTTTATGAATATGTACAAAAAGGTAAAGCAGGATTTGGTGGGCTGTATCGGATATTTCAAAATAATTGTTATTTCTTCTTTCCTCATAATGTTAAATTCTATCCAGATATTAACGAGTATCTAAAATACAAAGATGCTATATTTATGATTGAGGATTTGATTCAACGTATGATGATATCAGTGAAGGATATTATTGAGTCTTGTTCCGAACTTGATGGATGCGCTGTTCAAGTAATGATGATGCCTGAATCATATGCAAGAAAATCGGACCCATCTGGAAGATTATTAGCTCAAGAACGAAGCTATGTGAAAAGTGATTCTATTATTTCAAATAGAAAAATTTGCATTCGATTTGTTCCAATTGTTGATAAGTTATTTGAGGATATCTCAAAAGTAAAAGATAGGACTGTAGAGGTTGTTTTTTTTATGGAGTTAATGCAGCCTTTGAAAAAGTATTGTTCGGATTTTTATTCACAATTAGGGAAACATATGGAAAGTATAAAATCAGAAAAGAAGGAGGTATCTGCTATTAGTTTTAGTGTTGACTATACATGGAAACAAGAGCAAGAATCAATATTCAGAGTTGAAGATAGTGCATACATTGCTGTAAGAAAACATATTGCGGAGGTATGCTATAACGCAGGGATTAGTTCTGGAAGTTATTATGGAAAGCATGCTAATGCAGTAGTAAGGACGATTCAAAAAGAACTTATAGAAGACTTTGAAAAAGAAGTAAGAAAATATGATTATCTAAAATTGTTTGAACGATGTTTAGCGGATTATTCAACTCTTTTACATGAAATTATGATTCATAGGAAGAGATATAATAGTTTCGGTGATATGAAAGACGAAGTCCGTGCTAAAGTATCTCAAGATATAATAAAACAAAGAGAAGAAGCAAAGCATGATTTGAGAACGGTATCATATTTACTAGAAACAACATTGTTTAATAGCAGAAGGGGACATGTTATTTTATCTGCTGAAAATTACCAGTATTTATTAGCATATGCAAATTGGCTAGTTGTTCTTAGTGATAATGCAGATATGTGCTATTTCACTGATGATGAGGTATATATTAAAGTTTCTGGTGAATATATTATTGATGTAGAATCAAATCGAGAATCAGATCAGACTTTAGGCGAAGAGTTGGCTAAAAGAATGTATGATAACCCAGGGCGCTTTGAACGAGATAGGTCAGCTGATGAGAAATTCTTCGAAAAGATAAAACAAGCTTTTGCAAGAGATACAGGAGTTCCATTAGAGGTTTTCCTAAAGTTAATGTTTTATCTTGAAACAGGTGGCAATATTGGAAGTGAACTTTATCACAGAGCAAATACGTTATGTTTTTGGAAAGAAGATATAATAGACGATTATTGTTCTGTTCAGAATGTTTCGAAGAAATTGGCAGAAAAAGCTTTACAGCTACTAAGTATAAATCCAAAAAGACTTAAAACTAAAAATAATAAGACAGATTTTTACTTGCCTATTGGAGATAAAGAAAAACGCTGTGATAGATATGAGGTGAATCCAGTTTATGAATACGATGATATGATTATATATTCACCAGTAGCTATACATTTCTTAAGAGATTATTGGGAAAACAGTTTGTTTGAATTTTGTATGCCATATGAGATAGGACTGCCGTCTACAAAAAATGTCGTGACAGATTGGAAGAGAGTTTATGAAAAGAAAATAGTTTTTGATCTTGAAAACGTATTTAAGGATAATGGATTTATAGTAAGATCAAATTTTGAATTGAAGAATCTTGATAAAAAGAAATATCCTCAGTATCTAGGAGATTATGATTTGTTTGCGGTTAATTTGCAGGCAAAAGAAATATGGATTATAGAGTGTAAAGTTATTGAGAAAGTTGAAACATTTTATGAAATGTATAGGCAACAAAATAGGTTCTTTAAGGAAAATAAGTACGATGAGAAATTTCAGCGTAGAATTGATTTCTTAAATGCAAATTATGCAGAAGTAATAAGGGATTTAAAACTCCCGATTGAAAAGTATAATATAAAACCATATATGTGTGTAAATAAAGTCTTTGTTTCAAGATATAAAAAAATTACGTTTCCAATTTTAAGTTATCAAGAGATGGTTGCAGAAATAGGAAAAGAGAACAGGCTTTTATTATCAAATGAGGTACTGTGAAAAACAAAAATTTTATTGAGAGAAAATTATTTAAGATAGCTTTTGCTTACAGTTAGATGTTGTGCTGTCAGTATATGAGGACAAAAATGAGATAGCTAAAAGAAAGATTAATAGGATGGACAAGATTTTGAAGGATAAAAAATTCATATTTAAAATTTTAAGAGCTTTATTAGTTGTAGTGGTCGTATTTGTACTTATACTAATGCCATTTGCAATCGAAAATATTATCTATAATGAAACGACGTTTTCTTTTTACCATTTGATAAAAGCTGGCAGAGATGTATGGTTCTCTTTTATTGGTTCGTATTTGGGAGCAATCGGAACTGTTTTGTTAGGAGCGTTAGCATTGTGGCAAACGAAAAAGTACAAGAAAGCATCAGACAAAACAGATGAGATATTTAAGATATTGCAAGAAAAAATAAAGGAATTAGTACAGACAAATACGGATTTGGCAGAGGAAAATAAAAATATTCAAGAGAATATAAAATCGATAGTTGAAAAGAATACAAGTTTTTTAGAAACATCAAATGGTCTACAAGCAGATTTAAAGAAATTAACAGAGTCAAATTCAGAGTTGCAAAACGATATGAAGAATATTATTGAGCATATTCCTGATTTAATTGAAAATAATTCTAAAATTCAGGAGGAAGTATGTGGGGTGATGAAAAATAATAAAGAAATAGTGGATTCATTGTTTAAAATTCAAAAGGCTATATTTTATCCTCATTTAACTGTTCTAAGAATGGCTGAAATAAGTGAATGTGGAAAACTCAGCGAGAAGATGAACTTGGAAGAAGATGCTTTTGCGAATGTAGTTTTTGGATATAGAGATGATCTTAGCTTTGATAATTGGTGTGAACATCTTGAGGGAGAATATGGATATTTTGCGTTCCCTTTGTACAATGATGGCGAGAAATACATAATTTCATTTAATTTTGAACAAATCAAAATTTCAGGGAAAAAGCTTATGAACTCTTTTTTAACACAGTCGGCTGATATTGGACCACATCAAACAGTTTGGTGCGTATTTGCTATTAAAAAAGCATTGTTTGAAGAAGTCTTGGGCGAGCTCACAAATCAAGGCCCTATAGAAATGGACTTTTCCTCTAGTAATACTATTGGGGAGACTTTTATTTGGAGTTCAGAATTATCAGTTACTAAAATAAATGAAGATAATCCCTTCTTTTCATTAAATTATCTTGGAACAACAAAAATTGATTCATTGGATGAATGGAACAATGGATCTTACTAATAATTGGAAGAAATTATTGGTGATAAAATAAGTTTGAATCGGTAGAGACAGACAAATAATATGGGGACTGATCGAAAGAATTTTGTCCATCAAAAGGCGGGTAAGATATCCGCCTTTTTGTATAGGAACAATAGCAAAATATAAAAGATAAGAAAAACTAAAAACTTATTGCGAAAAAGTAAATGTATAATATAATGTTTAATATATACATTTAATGGCAATGCAGTACAGAGAGAAAGCGATATATGTTATTTAATAGCGAAATTTTATTAAGGGGGTATATATGTCTAAAAGTAACGTGAAATTGAGTGATGGTGTGGCGGATAATTTAATGCAAAGTTTGAATAATGAGTTATCGGAAATCGGCAAAACTCTTATAGAACTAATATCAGAGTTCGTGAAAGAGAGAATACGGGATATTGATTTAAGAGAATTGTTTAGCAAGAAAGACGAAGATAAATTACTTAATATATGGTATAGCCAGCTTGTGGAGAAAGGTCTTATCCCAAAAGTGTACGAGGGCTTGCCAGAAGATATGTTAATTCATAATCTTCATCAAGAGGGATATTTACAGGGAATGTATGTAGGATTTGCCCTAGCCTTGATGTCATTAGTAGATAATAATGCCGAAGAGAATTTGATACTTTCGGTTATGGATGATATTCGACTAAATCTTGTATGTCATCAGTATGAAGACAGTTCTGAATTCTTGGATCGATTCAAGAGTGAGAAGTATAATATGGTTAATAGTTTAAGTGATGAAGAAAAATAGGAGGTTGAGGGATTGAATAATATAATACGAAAGAAGTTTTCTGAAATAGATTTACAGGATGCCTTTTTTCTGTCTTTGAGGAATGATTATCCAGGTTTTGATAATTGGTTTAAAGGAAAAAGTGATCAAGAAGCTTATGTGCAATATGAAAATAATAAAATAATTGGATTCTTATTTTTAAAAGTCGAGAAAAATTTAGTAAATGATGTTGTACCTAATATTCATGCAAATAAAATATTAAAAGTAAGTACATTTAAAATAAATGCGCATGGAACTAAGATGGGTGAGCAGTTTATAAAGATAATAATGGATTATGCTGTAAGTGAAGATGTAGATGTATGCTATGTTACTATTTATGAGAAACATCATTCTCTTATTGAACTTGTTCAGCAATTTGGATTTGAATTGTATGGGACAAAAGGAGATGGAATATATAAGGAAAATGTATATTTAAAAGAGATGAGGAAAATTACGGGGAATATAAATAAAGACTTTCCACTTGTTTGTATTAGTACAGCAAAGAAATATTTATTAAGTATTTATCCCAAGTATCATTCTGTTATGTTTCCGGATTCTATTTTAAATACGGAGGATAAAAATATTATAACAGATATTTCTTATACAAATTCTATTCATAAAGTATATGTATGTACAATGGATCAGGTAGAAAATTTGAAATATGGTGACATAGTTGTTTTATATAGAACAGCAGAAACTGGAAGAAGTGCGGAGTATTCTGCAGTTGCGACATCAATATGCGTTGTAGAAGATGTAAAGAAACAGAGCGAATTTGATAGTTTTGATGATTTTTATAGATATGTAAGTAAATATAGCGTTTTTGATGAGGATGACCTTCGGTATTGGTACAATAAAGGTGGGTGCAAAGCCATAAAAATGACATATAATGGTGCTCTTAAAAAGAGAATAGTTCGACATGATTTAATAGGACAAATTGGTTTGGAGCGCAATCAATACTGGGGTTTTTTTGAATTAACAGATGAGGAATTTAATTTGATTGCCAAAAAAGGTGAGGTTGATAAAATATTAGTGCAAACGAACTAATGTTCGATAACGAATTGCAAAATATTGCTTGCTGATGTATAATAAAATTTATAAAAAATGAATGGAGTGAATGTGATGTGCGCAATTTTGTTATCAATAAATCCAGTTCATGTTGAAAATATAATGAATGGCACCAAAGGATATGAATTTAGGAAAAAAGCTTGTAAACGACCGGTTGATAAAATAATAATTTATTCTACTAATCCGATAATGAGGGTTGTAGGTGAAGCAGAAGTGGAAGAGGTATTGATTGATAATCCGGAAATCATATGGAAAAAGACATACAAAAAATCTGGTATTGATAAGAAATTTTTTGATCAGTATTATGAAGATAGAGATCAGGCGGTTGCGTATAAATTGAAAAATGTAATACAGTATACGAAACCAAAGAAATTAAATGAAATCGGCATAAGTAGTGCACCCCAATCTTTTCAGTATATTAAATAGCTGTAAAGCGTTAAGTGTATGAATATAGTACATAGTTAATGCAGAACAAAAAGGAGGATTTAAACAAAATGGCAAAGTGTATATGTTGTGGGAAAACAGGTGCGGATTATCTACATTATAATGGGGGATATGTTTGCGATGATTGTGTTGGGGCATATTTTACATGTCCTGCGTGTGGAAGGGTTTTTGATATAAATGACAGAGAGCATGGGGATAATGGTGGTTTTTGTGCAGAGTGCGTTCCTGATCATTAACAAGAAAGATATCAATTATGATACCAACTGTCAATATTTGATAGTTGGTATTTTTATTTATGGGCTTTAGATTATTGAACATGCACGGCTTAGATAAGTTTAATATAAAAATAAACCGCGGATGAAACAATAAAACATCTACTATGCGTATGATGTTAATAAGTTATATGAATACTCAAGCAGATATTATATAAATTGAGTCTATAGGAAAAAAATGCGTCAAGAAAGGGAAAAAATGAGGCTATACCATAAGATATTTAAAGCTGATCCAAATTTATCAATATATCTTGAGAATCCAGAACCGCTTAAAGACTATGCTGAGGAATTGCTAAACCATTTAACGCATGCTGGCGACATGGAAGACCTTCATCAGGCAAAGGTAGATATTTTAAGAGATTATAGTGACATATATAATTTTGATGTGACAGATGCAGAGTTTCCTGAACCGACAGGCTATTTCGTTGATGCAGAAGAGAAAAGAGCTTTTGTAGAAAAAAGAATTTTACTACATGATATAGTTCTGTATTTAGGTAGTATATATAAAAAATATCACAAGAAAATATATGATACCCATGGTATGTTTCCTGAAATCCGGCTGAAAAATATAGCCATAGATTATACTGAAATATATCAGAAAGCAGTGGAAGACTATAAAAATGCAATTGTCAATGGGATACCTCATGCGGTGACGGCTTCATTTGTGTTGCCATCCCTGATTGAGCGCGGCTTAACACTAGCTTTGCAAAGCAGAATGCTATATAAATGCATTTGCGGATTGCCTGATATAAGCCATTTAAAGGAAGAGGGACTGATTGATGCAGAGGAGGAGAAATATATTGACATTTTTATTCATAATACAGAGGGATTTTGCTTCGATGCCAGAGAAGATCATGTAATGGGAAAGCTGTACACTATCTTTGTTCGTCAGGGCGTATTGGAAGCGTCGGCAGAAAATGAGATGATTCTGACGGGAGTGGGACATAGAAATAGAAGTGGAAGAAAACTTACACGAACTATGGGATCATTGCTAAAAAGTGATTTTGCGAAAAGTGAGTTTTTGCCTGAGTATATGGAACTCATGGATAATATTTTTGTGAAGTTAAATATCAGAAACAGTATCATGCACGGCCTTGGGGAATCATTTGATTACTTGAATATTGGATTAGTGTCTATAATGTTCCAGTTGTTATGGGATATTGGATCGTGCGAGATATTTAAGAATTGAATATACAATAGAGTTTTATTGGAGACAAAAGATGTTTAATTATAAAAACTTGTGTGATTATGAATTTGAAATATTGTGTAAGAATATAATGCAGAAGAAACTGGGAGTTCCCCTTCAGATATTTGCGAGGGGACGAGATGGCGGAATTGATATAACTGATGATACTGTGAGCAAAAATGTTGTTATACAGGTCAAGCATTATATAAACAGCAAATACAGTGATCTTATATCAAGCCTGAAGAAGGAGGTTTCGAAGGTTGCTGAGCTGAAACCGAAGAAATATTATGTGTGCTGTGCATTGGAACTTACCCCTGCAAATAAGACGGAGATTTTCAATTTGTTTGCAAAATACATGGAGGGGTCATCTAATATATTGTCGTTGAACGATATTGATGAGTATCTGCAGGATCCGGCAAATATGGATATAGTGCGCAAGCATTACAAATTGTGGCTTGAATCCGCAAATATATTGGAAGAGATTGATAGCAGAGATATTTTTATAGATTGCGAAACGCTTCTCTACAACATAAAAGAGGAACAGAGAGAATTTGTTGAAACATTGAGCTATAGACAATGCATAGATGTCCTTGAGCGTAATCGTTTGTTGATGATCCTTGGAATGCCGGGAATTGGAAAGACCATGACGACCAAGATGCTTGCTTTGTATTACGCAGCACTGGGTTACCGGATTATTTATACGACAAATGGTGATCTGCAGAGCATAAAGAAAGCTTTGTCAGTTGATAAGGAATCTAAAGAGATTATTCTGTTGGATGATTGCCTTGGACAGTATTACTTCAGAATGAAGGACACCCAGGAAAATGAACTCATGTCTCTGATCAAATATGTGCTGATGCATAAGAACAAGAAACTTATCATGAACTCCAGGGTGACGATATTTCAGCATGCGAAGGAATCTTACATAGAGCTGAACAGTTTTATAGACACGGAGAAAGTGCGGCTTCAGTATATTGATATGGATTCTATGACCATCGAAGACAAGGGCAGGATATTCAAGAATCATTTGTATTTCAGAAATATACAATCGGATTATTATGCTCAGATCCTAAAAAATAATAATTATCGCTGGATAGTCAATCATAGGAATTATACACCGCGTATCATAGAGTATGTTACGCGGCAAAATGTATCCAACAAGATTGCTGCAGATGAATATTGTGATTTTATAAGGAGATGCCTGGATAATCCTACCGAAATATGGAGAGATGAGTTTAACAACAGGCTCAAGGCAGAAGACAGGATTTTTCTTACTTCGCTGTTTTCGTTGACGGACATTGGTGTGGAGGACAAGGTACTGCGCAGAGTATTCAATGCACGTATTTCGAAAAGAGCTGATATAGACACAACCCGAAATGTGTGGGAAGCAGTATTGAAGCGGATGGAGGGAACATTTGTCAAGATTATAGAGAACAAAGGCGTGCGGCAAATTGGAGTTATCAACCCATCTGTAAATGATTTTTTGAAGAATTATCTAGACGAGAATGAACCTGAGGTTGAAGAAATCGGGAGAAACGCCACGGAATATATTCAGATTGTCAGAGGATTCGGTCCGGATATGGCGGATATTGTAAGATCTGGAGACGCATGTAAATACAACTTTGCAAGTGATGTTGAAAAGCAGATTGTCATATTGTCGAATATTTGTGAGTTGGGTATATGCATGGAGCAATACAGAGATATTGTCAGGACATTTGTGGAGTTTTTGCCGTATGCATTTTATAACACTGCAAGTACATTTACAGTAGTGCCTTCTTTGCTTTCAGAGCCTCTGGTATCATATTATGATACACGCAATAACCTGTTAACTGAGGAGGTGGAAGATCTTCTGGATTCGATGGATTTTGATGATTTTTGTGTATTTGAAGAAAATCTGAAGAATAATGGACTGGAACTGTGTGAACTGGTGGACAGTGATGTTGTTCTGGAAAAGCTGGACAAGGCCGTGCGGGATTACATAGATGGATATGACAGATCCGAAAGTTATACAAATCAGGATACATATGAACTTTTTAAGGAGAATACGATATACAACGGAGTGTATCATGAGGTTGATGTAGATAAGGTTGTAAATATTTTAGCGGATTGCGTGCGGGATGATATATATGACGATGTGACAGATAAATTGGCAGTATTTCCCAGGGCAATAACCGATGACATTGATTTATCCAGATATGATATCTGGGCAGATACTGGTGAGATCGAGAGTTATGTGTGCGATGTGCTTGCTGATCCTGGTGACATAGATTATAGCGACATTTATGATGGTGATAGTTCTTATTCGGGGCATTTGGATGGGATGGATGAGTTGGATTTTATATTTGCGGAGTGATCAGAATCTAATGTCGGCTTTACATAAATAACGAAATATGTATAATATTATAAAAATATTAATAATACGAATATAATTGCTATATAATTTATGATATTGCCTATATATTTTTTTAAAAGATTTTTAATATAAAAATAAATGATGGGATTGTAAGAATGAATGAAAAAGGGAGATAGTTGACAGGGAGATAAAGAGAAGGACGGGGTTAACACATGAAAACAGATAGTACGATTTTAAATATAGTTTTAGATGTGACAATAAATATGTCTGCCTTTGTATCGGCATTTAAAACAAAAAATAGGATTGTGAACATTATAATTCGAACCATATATTGTTTTATAATTACCGCACTACCTGTGACATTCATTGCAATGCTGCTTTATGCTATTAGTAAAAAGGAGGGTGTTAATTTTGATTATGTTGTTATATCAGTAGAATTTATTACTATGTTTTTGTGTTTTTATTATATCATTGCGACTAGGAATCGTGATAAACAAATAGAGGAGTATATGCTAGAAATAGCACTCTATCTCGAAGAATTTATAAATGATACTAAAGAAGCAAAAATACGAAAAAAAATAATAATACGAGAACTTGGTAAATTTTTATTTATATTTGCGGTTTTAACAATTGGTGTAGTATATCTTTTGATAAGCCTGAAAACCACAAATGTAAACCTGTATATTATAGCGGCCTTTATGAGCATTATAACCTCATATATATTGTTTGCATACATTACAAAAGATAATGCAATAAGAAATAGAAGAAAAAGATTAATAAAAGTAGTTGTTTCGATTTTTTGGTTGGTTATTGTCTTTATAAGACTGGGACAATATCTTCGTGATATGACTCAATTGGAATTGGTTGATATGTTATTGCTAATGTTTAGCATAGTATTTACCTTTCCTACAATACATGATTGGGTAAGATCTATTCCAGAAAAAATTATAAGACCATATGAAGCAATTGTTTATGAACGAAAGAAAAATGTACAAACAATGTATAATGAACTAAATGAAAAATTTAGTAGTAGGTTTAATAAATTTAGGAAAGATATGGGAGATACACCCAATAGCAAAAAAAATATAATAAGAGTGGTCGTAAAAATAGTTGCATTTGTGGTGCTGTTCGTAGTAATCACAATTTTAATGGCGAAATCGATAAAACAAGAAGATTGGGCAATAAATAAAATAGTTAATTGGCATGATAATCTAGAATCTGATCGTAAGCTGTTAGTAAATAAAATTTATGCGTGCGTTGTAATGGTGGGATTAATGGTTATTGTAATATTGAGGGGAGTAAAAATTTATAGTTTCAAGACATCTAGATTCGAAAAGATAAAATTTGTTATTGAATTAATTATATTAGAATTTGTAATGGGATGTGGTTTGGCTATGATATTGAGTCAATAGAGATAGTCTTGGTTTATAGCTAGTGGTAAGAAAAGAGCAGGATGGAGATGAAAATGGATAAACTTTATATTATCGGAAATGGATTTGATTGTGCGCATGGTCTACCGACTAAATACTCTGACTTTAGAAAATATGTTGTCAGTCAGATACCTGATGGGAGTGATTATTATTATTATTCTGTTCCAGAAAGTATAACTTTGCCGGATGGCGGAGAGAAGTATGAATTAGATGATGTTGTTATGTATATTGTGAAGATACTGGATATGTGCGGAGGGGAAGACTGGTCGGAACTGGAGGCATATTTAGGTGATGCGATATATGATGCATTTTTAGATGAGCTACATGATGTTGATATAGACAATGACAAACTTTATCATGAAATTTATGCAAATGAGGATTTAGCAACAGATATTCGCGAATCATTTATAGATGTGCAGAGTTTGTTTGCAGAATGGGTAAATGAAGAACTTTCTAGAATTGACTATATGGGAAAGAAAAATAAGGATATTGATAAAATTATTGATAGTAAAGGTTTATATTTATCTTTTAATTATACAATTACTTTAGAAAAGGTATATGGTATAAATGAAAATCAGATATGTCATATACATGGAAGAGTGGGAGATTCCGAAGATAAAATTATCATGGGGCATGGCGATGATGCGCCTATTAAAGATAATTTAACATATTTAGGTGCAGAAATTCCATTTGGAGAATTAAAACGAAAACTTCGAAAAGACACGACTGGGATTATATGTAATCACAAGGATTTTTTTGACAGATTGAGTAATTTGAAAAAAATATATACATATGGATTTTCATTTTCGGATGTAGACATGGTGTATGTAGAAGAGATATGTAGACATATAAATCCCCAAAAAGTTGTATGGTATCTTAATAGTTATGATTGTATAAATAATGCTGATTTTAGAAGCACTTTAGAAAGACTTGGATTTATAGTAGATGAGGAGAGAAATTGGTAGCTGTTGTTGATTAGATAAAACATAATCCAACCTTGAAATCCCCCACCCACTTCTATATAATTAAAATATATTTGTTGCGGAAAATGAACTATTCAGCCCGGTTTTACAGGGCTGAAGTTCAATACCAGGGAGGATTTACTATGAGGTTGGTTACAAGATCGGATTTTGATGGACTTGCGTGTGGCGCACTGCTGAAGGAAGCGGGAATTATTGATCATTGGAAGTTTGCGCATCCGAAGGATCTTCAGGACGGATTGATTGAGGTTACGGAGGATGACTGTCTTGCAAATGTGCCATTTGTTGAGGGCTGCGGACTTTGGTTCGATCATCATTCAAGTGAGCATGAGAGATTGGCGCTTGAGGGTAAATACAAGGGGGAGAGTCGTATAACTCCATCGTGCGCTAGAATAATCTATGAGTATTATGGAGGCAGAGAGAGATTTCCGCAGTTTGACGATATGATGGAGGCTGTTGATAAGGTTGATTCAGGTAATCTTACCATCGATGAGGTACAGAATCCAAAGGGATGGATACTTATTGGATTCTTGATGGATCCTAGAACCGGACTTGGAAGATTCAGAAATTTCACCATATCAAACTATCAGCTCATGGAGAAGCTTATAGATGCATGTCGTACCATGACCACTGATGAGATACTTGCCCTGCCGGACATACAGGAGAGAATAGTTCTGTATAATGAGCAGACAGAGAAGTTCAAGGAGATGGTCAAGGCACATACCATAGTGGACGGTAATCTTATTATAAGCGATCTTCGCGGAGTGGATCCGATATACACCGGCAATCGTTTCATGATATACAGTATGTATCCTGAACAGAATGTGTCAGCGTGGATAGTAAGCGGACGTGGTGGACAGGGATGTTCGGCAGCAGTTGGATACAGTATCCTGAACCGCACAGCGACCATGGATGTTGGAAGCCTTATGCTCAAGTATGGTGGCGGTGGACACAGGAAGGTTGGTACATGTCAGTTCAAGGATGACGAGATGGATACAAGACTTCCTCAGATGCTTGAGGAGCTCAAGGCTCAGGCTAATTCATAAGAAATATTGACAAAAAATAACCGAATGATACAAGTTTTAATTCGTATCATTCGGTTATTTTTTATGTTATAAAAATGTTCTTAAAGGTCTTCTTGAAGATTAGTCTCTCTGGAACAGATCTCTTGTGTATACCTTGTCTTTGATGTCGTCGAGGCATGAATTGTACCTGTTGGCGATGACAGCGTCGGACATGGATTTGAATTTGTCTAGGTCATTTACAACTTTGCTTCCGAAGAATGTGGTTCCGTCTTCAAGGGTTGGCTCGTATACAACGACGGTTGCGCCCTTGGCTTTGATACGCTTCATGACACCCTGTATACTGCTCTGGCGGAAGTTGTCGGAGTTGCTCTTCATCGTCAGTCTGTATACACCTATGACACATTCCTTCTCCTGGGCTGCTGAGTAATCACCGTTATTGTTGTAGTCGTAGTAGCCTGCGATGGAGAGAACGCGGTCTGCGATGAAGTCCTTTCTCGTTCTGTTGCTCTCAACGATGGCGCTCATCATATTCTGAGGCACGTCGTTGTAGTTGGCAAGGAGCTGCTTTGTATCCTTTGGCAGACAGTATCCGCCGTATCCAAATGATGGGTTGTTGTAGTGTGTTCCGATTCTTGGGTCGAGACATACGCCGTTTATGATGTCCTGTGTGTTAAGTCCCTTCATCTCTGCGTATGTGTCAAGCTCGTTGAAGTAGGACACGCGGAGTGCGAGATAGGTATTTGCAAATAACTTTACAGCCTCAGCTTCGGTGAAGCCCATGAACAGAGTGTCTATATCTTCCTTGAGGGCACCCTCCTGAAGCAGTGCGGCAAATGTATGGGATGCCTTAACTATCTTCTCGTCATTCTTGTCTGTGCTGACAATTATCCTTGATGGATAGAGGTTGTCGTACAGTGCCTTTGATTCACGAAGAAACTCTGGGCTGAAAATGATATTTGACGTGTTGTATTTCTTCCTTACGGACTCGGTATATCCAACTGGTATAGTTGATTTGATGACCATGATGGCATCCGGGTTGACCTTGAGGACGAGCTCGATAACGGCCTCAACGGCTGATGTGTCGAAATAGTTCTTGTTGCTGTCGTAGTTTGTCGGAGCAGCTATGATTACGAAATCTGCATCCTTGTATGCTGATTTGCCATCGAGAGTTGCTGTGAGATCAAGCTCCTTCTCGGCGAGATATTTCTCAATATAGTCGTCCTGTATAGGGGATTTCTTGTTGTTGATGAGATCAACCTTTTCAGGGATGATGTCAACTGCCGTTACATGGTTGTGCTGTGCCAGCAGGGTCGCAATGGACAGACCAACGTAACCGGTTCCTGCCACTGCAATGTTCAGTGGGGATGGAGACTCGAGCTTGTGTGCGCCAGCATTGATGAACATTTCTGTGAGGTCGAAGTTCAAAACCTCTGACAAACTTTCGAGCTGCTCTATAGAAGGAACAAAATCCTTCTGCTCTATTCTGGAAATGAGTGCTCTGTTGATACCGGTTGCATCGGCGAGCTGAGCCTGGGTCATACCATTTTCTTTTCTTCCGTTCATGACAGTGTCGGCGAGACGTGACTGTGATAATTTCTTCATGATCAAAATTCCTTTCTCTGATGAGTATTCTCTATTATTCTTAGAAGTATTATTCAAAACTAGCAACAAATGTTAATATTTATAACATTTACAATGCCATAATACATGTAAAAACGGCATAAATCAAGAGAAAAATGTATTTTAAACATAAAATTATACATAATTAATGTTAATTAAAATAACATTCATAAAACAACTGAAAATATAGTTTATTTCAACGCAACATCGAGTCTTATCGGATTGTGATCGCTGTTTTTAAAATCCAGATCTATGGTCTTTGTGGAGTTGATCTGCAAATTGCTCGATACTATGAATCCGTCGATGACATAATATTGGAAACTCTCGTGGTCGCTTCCTTCGTATGGTTTGTCCAGGGATCGGCATGTCGGAGCTGAGGAATCGGTGATGCAGGTGAAGGAATCTCCAAATTCAGATACATCTATACTTCCTGGTGCCCACAGGTCAGCGGACTGCTGAGGGTATGCGGACAGATCCACATTTGAAAAAGTCTGGTTGAAGTCGCCTCCTGCGATAACGTAGTTCCCTGCTGCAGCCTCATTTTGGAGAATGTCGGCGAGCATCCTGGTCTGGGCGGCTTTGCCCTCGCCTGAGTCATAAGCCTCCAGGTGGAGATTTACTATGACGAGTTCGTGTTCACTTCCGGCAATCGGTATTCTGGACACGATCAGGCATCTTTTCAGGTTGCACAGTCTGATCGGGTAGGAAAATGGACATGGAAGCTGTATTCTTTCTGCATACGATACTTCAAATGAGCTGAGAGTCATTATTCCTGATGTCACTCTGCCGATCGGTGGAAGTGGATATGGAACCATGAGTGTTTTGTAGTTGTAGGCGTATGAGCTTGTGTATGACGGCAGCTTTTCCCTCAAAATATCGGCTTCGTTTATCTTGTGGCTTCTGGATGATCGTTCATCGACCTCCTGGAGAAGAAAAATGTCAGCGGCAAGTGAATTCAGCTCTGATGTGATGGCCTCCATATTGTCGTTTACCTGCTTGGCTGTGGAAGTGTACACACTGTCTCCTCCGTCCATGAAAAAGTCAGCATTTGCACCGAGGGATCCGTAGCCGAGATTCCACGTCACGATGGAGATGGAATCGCCGACAGATGGTGAAAGCTTGTCTGAGCCGGTTGTATTTTTGCCAAATGTGCTTCCGGATGTGACCTCAAGGGATTCGGAATCGTCTGGCTTGTATTCTGTTATAGTGAGAACTCCCACAAATATTATGGCGGCCACAAGGATCACACCGAGGACAATACAAGTTATTTTTAGAATTTTTTTTGCTATTATCATGTTGGATATTTCCTGTTCTATATTTGTTCAGCCCGTCCAAATGGTTAGTTGGACTGACATGTAAAGTATATCAGACGCGGTGTATGTAAACAATGTGTAAAATGACACATGTTGGGAATCGTGGTATAATGTAGCACGCTGATGCGTGTGCAGGTCATCGCGCTTGCGCACGATGATATATGATATAATGAGCAGCAAGACATAGTATAGTAGAAATTATTGAGGGGAATGTATGTTTGAACTTATTATAAAAGATATAATGGAGGTCGCGGGCTACCTTCCGATAGGGATTCTATGCGGATGCATAGCAGTCGTGGTTTATCTCGTGTATACAGTGAGTCCTGCAGGGAAAAAGGTCAGTGCCGGAGGACGTGTGAAGAAGTCAATAGTGTGGTTCCTGCTGGTGGTGTATCTGGCGGTGATGGCAGTTACTGTGTTCCTGTCCAGAGAGCCGGGCTCAAGGCAAGGCATTGACATGACGCTGTTTCAGACGTGGGGAGTGACGCCCCAGGAGCACGCATTTGTCATAGAAAATATATTGCTCTTTGTGCCGTTCGGCGTGCTTTTTCCGCTGGCGGTGGCTGGAAGTAAGAATGGCGATGGCAGGGTGGTAGACAGGTTGTCCAAATGTACTGTACTGTTTGGATTTCTATGCAGTGTCTGCATAGAGACGGTTCAGCTTATAACGGAGCGCGGTTACTGCCAGCTCGATGATGTAGTTATGAATACCCTCGGAAGCCTTGCGGGATACATTATATTTTTAATTATAAAAAAGATGAAAAATATTAAAAAAATGGAGGAATAGATCATGCCATGTACAACAATATTGGTAGGAAAAAATGCGTCTTATGACGGTTCAACAATAATAGCGAGAAATGACGATTCTGGTGCCGGTTCGTACACGCCGAAGAAATATGTGGTTGTGAAGCCGGAGGAGCAGCCAAGAATATACAAGTCGGAGATATCCCATGTGGAGATTGAACTTCCGGATGATCCGATGCGTTACACCTGTGTTCCAAATGCGCTGGCGGGCGAAGGAATCTGGGCGGCAAGCGGAGTGAATTCTGCAAATGTGGCTATGACGGCGACGGAGACCATAACCTCAAATCCAAGAGTGCTCGGCGCGGATCCACTGGTGTGCTATGAGCCTGCGGAGGGAGATAAGCCTGAGAAGACTGGAGGTATCGGCGAGGAGGATATAGTCAGCATTACACTTCCATATATAAAGAGCGCAAGAGAGGGCGTGAAGAGACTTGGCAGCCTGCTTGAACGATATGGAACCTATGAGATGAACGGAATTGCATTTCAGGATGTAGACGAGATCTGGTGGCTTGAGACCATCGGAGGACATCATTGGATCGCGAGAAAAGTTCCTGATGATGTGTATGTTGTCATGCCAAACCAGTTTGGTATGGACGAATTTGATATGGCAGACGCAATGGGAGCGCAGAGCGAGTTCATGTGCTCGGCAGATCTTCCAGCATTTATAGAAAAGTATCATCTGAACGTGGAGAATATGGAGGACACGATCTGTCCACGGAATATATTCGGCAGCCACGACGATGCGGATCACGTGTACAACACCCCGAGGGCATGGTTCATGGAGCGGACGCTCAACCCGAATTCGGCAGTCTGGGACGGACCGGATGCGGACTTTACGCCGGTTTCGGATGACATTCCATGGTGCATGATACCAGAGAAGAAGATAACCATGGAGGATGTGAAGTATGTGCTTTCTTCGCATTATCAGGGAACTCCGTATGATCCGTACGGCAATTACGGCGACAATAAGATGCGCGGGGCATATAGATCGATAGGTGTGAACAGGACGGATTTCATGTCGGCGATCCAGATGAGACCATATGTTGGAGAGGATATCTGCGCTGTACAGTGGATAGCATTTGCATCGAATGCATTCAATGTCATGGTTCCTTTCTATGCAAATGTAGACACGACTCCTGAGTATCTGGCAAATACAGGGGCGGATGCTTCCACGGACAACTTCTACTGGACCAGCCGCATGATCGCAGCGATGGCGGATGCATCTTATGCGAAGTCGGTGTTCCATATCGAAAGGTACGAGGAGAAAGTCATGTCCAAGGCACATGAGATAATATGCAGATATGATGATATTATGAATGAACAGCCATTGGGCGAGAAACTCCGCCAACAGGCCAACCAGGAGACCACAGACATGGTGAGACGTGAGGCAAATGCAACCCTTGGCAGGGTCCTCTATGAACTCAGCAATCAGATGAAGAACTCGTATTCAAGATCTGATGCGTAGTAGGCAATGAGTGGCCGCTTACAGGTTATGATTATCCCTGTATTTACCCGGAGTCACGCCGTATTTCTTCTTAAACATCCTGTTGAAGTAGGACAGGTTGAAGAAGCCGCAGTTCTCCGCGACGGAGAGTATGCTCTCGTCATTGGAGGAGAGAAGTCTTGCGGCAACATTCAGCCTGAAGTCGTTCAGATATGATACAAATGACACCCCCATGGTGTTCTTGAAAAATCGCATAAAATGGGATTCAGAGAATCCACAGTAGGAGGCTATATCCGTTATGGATATGGCCTCTTTGTAATTTTCGTCTATGTAGGAGAGGATGAGTTTTGTTCTCTCCAGATCCCTGGCTCGGTTCTTCCTGTCTGCCTCATCCCTTGCGGTGGAGTTGGCATAGAGAATGTAGAAGAATTCAAAATAGCATCCCTTAAGTGCAAGGTGGTATCCCTTTGGCGTCTCTGAGCAGAGCTTGTCTACCCTGTTAAGACACGCGGAAAGAGACGGATATAATGGATCGTCCCTGTCATAAATACTCTTGATATCCACGTCGCCCGCCAGCAGAGGCAGGAAAAACTCGCTGTCCAGTGAGTCGTGATTTCTGGATCTGAACATGTCGACGGAGAAAAGAATATTCTCATATTCCATTGAATAGCTTTCGTGCTGGGAGATTCCGTGAATGTGTCCTGGCAGGATAATGACTATGTCACCCTCCTCAACATAGTGAGTTGTGAAGTCCACAGTCACATTTCCCTTGCCTTTTTTGATATAGATAATCTCCATAAATTCATGCCAGTGCAGAGACACAGAATTGAAGTCAAGTGGTATGGAGCACAGGTAAGTATTGTACGGAAACATCGGGTCCGCATGGGTCTTATTCTCCAGAAGATTTTCGTATTCAAGACTGTTCATATAACCATGTGCCTCCTTTTTGTTAATTCGACGATTTTTTACAGCTTTTACATATTGTACATCATCAAGATGATAGAATTGTACAATAAATTGCTTATATAATGCAAGCATAAAAGGGGAAATGCTAATAAAATACAAGCCATAACAGGAACTGTTCAGGAGGTATCATATATGAGTAAAGCGTTGGAGCGTGGCGCAGGAATACTCCTGCCGATAAGCAGCCTCCCATCACCATATGGAATTGGAACCATGGGAAGAGATGCTTATGATTTTGTTGATATGTTGAAAAGAGCAGGGCAGAAGTACTGGCAGGTGCTTCCGATAGGACCAACAAGCTTCGGTGACAGTCCTTATCAGTCGTTTTCAGCATTTGCGGGCAATCCGTATTTTATCGATCTGGATACATTGATAGCTGAAGGGCTTCTCAAGAAAGAGGAGGTAGAATCCTACAAATGGGCTGACAGTGATGACGAGATCGACTACGCTAGAATATACAGACAGAGATTTGAAGTTCTCAGAAAAGCATTTGGCAGATCAGAGCACAAAGACAGCAGGGATTACGTAGATTTCATAGAGGAAAATGAACAGTGGATAGATGACTATGCGCTGTATATGGCGATCAAGGCTGATCATAACAATCGAGAATGGCTTGCGTGGGAACCGGCGATCAAGAAGAGAAAGCCGGAGGCTATGGCAGCTTACAGAGAAAAGCTTGGTGAAGACGTGGAATTCTACAAATTCCTTCAGTTCAAGTTCTACGAGCAGTGGATGCCATTAAAAGAGTACGCCAACAGAAACGGCATAAGCATCATTGGAGATATTCCAATCTATGTGGCACTGGACAGTGCTGATGTGTGGGCTAACACAGACCAGTTTCAGCTGTCCGGAAGCCTTGCACCGGCGGTTGTGGCAGGATGCCCACCAGACATGTTCTCAAGCTACGGACAGAAGTGGGGTAACCCGATTTATGACTGGGATGTCATGGAGAAGGATGATTTCGCGTGGTGGAAGAAGAGAATTGCTGCATCTGCAAAGCTCTACGACGTGATCCGTATAGATCATTTTATCGGGATAGTCAGATACTACAGCATCCCGGCAAATGGCGAGCCGAAGGATGGCTACTACAGACAGGGACCGGGAAAGAAACTCATCGATGCTATAGACAGTGCCATAGGTTCATCCAAGGTTATAGCAGAGGACCTCGGCGTGGTCGTGCCAGAGGTTCAGAAACTTGTAAAGGAATCCGGTTATCCGGGCATGAAGGTGTTGGAATTTGCATTTGACGGCAATACGGCAAATGAATATCTGCCGCACAATCACGCAAAGAACCACGTAGCGTATATCGGAACCCACGACAATGATATGCTGAAAAGTTATATCAGCGGACAGAGTGAGGAGCTTCAGGAATATATGATGAAGTACCTCATGGCGAACAGCCTGGATGATGTGGCAGAGAAGATGATACATGCACTTTACATGAGCTCAGCGGACACGGTCATACTTCAGATGCAGGATATTCTGGGCAAGGACAACAGTGCCAGAATGAACTATCCATCAACGCTTGGCGGCAACTGGAAGTGGAGGCTTACCAAGGGCGCAACATGGGAATTTACACAGGAACATATAGATAAATTAAGGGATCTCACCAGACTGTATGGAAGAAACAGGGTGAAGACGTATATTTGTAAGGAGGATATTATGTTAAAGGACATTTGCATGAAGAAATACAACAAGGAGATCAAGGACTGCACAAACGAGGAGATCTACTTCGCACTCCTTGATATGACAAAGAAGCTCGCAGACGGAAAGGTTTCAGAGGAGGGACAGAAGAAGGTTTATTACATCTCAGCAGAGTTCCTCATAGGAAAGCTTCTCTCGAACAATCTCATCAACCTTGGTGTATTTGACGAGGTTAAACAGGTGCTTGCTGAGAATGGCAAGAGCATCTATGACATAGAGGAGGTTGAGCCAGAGCCATCACTTGGAAATGGCGGACTTGGAAGACTTGCAGCATGCTTCCTTGATTCCATGGCAACCCTCGGACTTCACGGAGATGGAATTGGACTTAACTACCACATGGGTCTGTTCAAGCAGGTATTTGAGAACAACTACCAGAAGGAGACTGCAAATCCTTGGATTGAGGCAGACAGCTGGCTCGAGAAGACAGACGTTACCAACACGATCACATTTGGCAATCTGAAAGTCCAGTCAAGAATGTACGATATAGATGTAACCGGATACGAGAACAGAACAAATAAGCTCCACCTCTTCGATATCGAGAGCGTTGACGAGTCCATCATGGAGCCGGGCGGAATTAACTTCGACAAGACAGACATTGCAAAGAACCTGACACTCTGCCTGTACCCGGACGACAGCGATGAGGCTGGAAATCTTCTCCGTATCTACCAGCAGTATTTCATGGTGGCAAATGGTGCAAAGCTCATTCTTGATGAGGCTAAGGCAAAGGGTTCAAATCTTCACGATCTGGCTGATTATGCAGCAGTTCAGATCAATGATACACATCCTTCAATGGTGATCCCTGAGTTCATCAGACTTCTTACCGCTGAGGGAATATCATTTGACGAGGCTACAGAGATCGTGACAGAGGTGTGCGCATACACCAACCACACTATCCTTGCAGAGGCTCTTGAGAAGTGGCCGCTTGCTTACCTTGAGAAGGTTGTTCCACAGCTTGTTCCTATCATCAAGAAGCTGGACGAGAAGGTTCGTAACAGATACAAGGATGAGAGCGTATATATCATCGACAAGGATCAGAGAGTGCACATGGCACACATCGATATACATTATAGCCACAGTGTAAACGGTGTTGCATACCTTCACACAGAGATCCTCAAGGATTCTGAGCTGAACAACTTCTACAAGATCTATCCTGAGAAGTTCAACAACAAGACAAATGGTATCACATTCAGAAGATGGCTTCTCCACTGCAACGAGCAGCTTGCAGCTTATATCACAGAGCTCATCGGTGACGGCTACAAAAAGGATGCAGAGAAACTGAATGACCTCGCTAAGTTCTATGATGATGACGCAGTCCTTGGCAGGATCATGGATATCAAGAAGCAGAACAAGGTCGTTCTCAAGGATTACCTTAAGGAGACACAGAACATTGACATAGATGAGAATTCTATCTTTGATATACAGGTTAAGAGACTTCATGAGTACAAGCGTCAGCAGATGAACGCACTCTGGGTTATCCACAAGTACTTCGATATCAAGGCAGGAAATCTTCCAAAGACTCCTGTGACTGTAATATTTGGCGCAAAGGCAGCTCCTGCATACACCATCGCAAAGGATATCATTCATCTCATCCTCTGCCTGCAGCAGCTCATCGATAATGACCCAGAGGTGAGCCCATACCTCAAGGTTGTCATGATCGAGAACTACAATGTGTCAAAGGCAGCAAAGATCATACCTGCATGTGACATTTCAGAGCAGATCTCACTTGCATCAAAGGAGGCATCAGGTACCGGAAACATGAAGTTCATGCTGAACGGCGCGCTTACACTCGGAACAAGAGATGGTGCAAATGTTGAGATTGGAGAGCTTGTCGGCGAGGATAACATTTACTTCTTCGGCGAGTCAAGCGAGGCAGTCATCGACCACTATGCAAAGGCTGATTATGTGTCAAAGGATTACTACGAGCAGCCTGAGATCAAGAAGCTTGTTGATTTCATCGTGAGCGATGAGCTCCTTGAGATCGGACAGAAGGAAAGCCTTGAGAGACTTCACAACGAACTTATCGTAAAGGATTGGTTCATGACACTCCTCGATGTTGAAGATTATATCAAGACCAAGGAAGGCGTACTTGTAGACTACGAGGATCGTAAGACTTGGGCAAAGAAGGCACTTGTCAACATCAGCAAGGCTGGATTCTTCTCATCAGACAGAACCATCGCTGAGTACAACAAGGACATTTGGAGATTATAATATAAAACTTAGTTTATTTCACAGCAGGGGACGGAGGGGTCAGGCACCTCCGTCCCCTTTTGATTTAGGTTTTGGTGGCGAACAGGAAGTAAGTCGGTTATAATTAAATTTACTAAAGTTGTAATGTGATGCGAAAACAGTTCACATCAAGAAAAAGGAAGGCGGTGGAGAGATGTATAGAATACTGATCGTTGATGACGAGAGAATAGAGAGAAACGGGATAAGATTCCTCCTGAAAAAGCTGAATATGGAATTTGATATCGACGAGGCGGTAAACGGTCTTGATGCATTGGAGAAGATGCGTCAGGAGAATTATGATATCCTCCTCACCGATGTGAAGATGCCTTTCATGGACGGTATAGAACTCATTGACAATGTGGTAAATGAGAAGAAGAAAATGAGATGTGTGATATTCAGCGGCTGCAATGAATTTGACTATGCAAAGAGAGCAATAAGGCTGGGAGTTGTGGATTATATATTGAAACCGGTCGACCCGAAGGAGTTTAAGGAGACGTTGGAGAAGGTTGTGGATGAGCTAGAGGCGGCTAAAGCCTCGGATGAGCTCAAGAGCAAGAGCATGGAATTCCTTTATGAGCATGCGCTATATATGCTTGTAAATGGCGAAGATATAGAGAGTATACGCAGAGAGTACAACGGTCTGAACCTGAATTTCGCCAGATTTAAGAGAATTCTGCTGGTTGAATTTAATCACGATTTCTTTGGAAGACGAGATGTAGATTTCAAGAAAAATGAGAAGATATTGGCACTTGGAATACAGAGATATCTCAATCTGAATCAACAGCAGGAACTTATTTTTCTGGGCGATGAAACAGATGCGGTTTACACGGCCCAGGAGCTTGCCAGGATAATTAAAAGTGATTACGATGAGGAATGCTTTATAGCAGTTTCATCGGATATAGAGAACCCTGAGGACATGAAACAGAAGGTTGATGAGCTTGATGAGCTTATGGACAATAAGTTTTATCATCCGGAGATAAAGGTGTTCTACCCAAATATGGAGAGCGATTCGTCAGGAATGATCCAGTTTGATGATGACACTCTCATGAAACAGATGAAACAGGACATCAAGATGAAGGATGTAGAGGCACTCAGGGAACATTTTGACAAATTCTGTGAAAAGTACAGGCACAAGAATGAGTGTTCACAGATATATATAAAGTTTCTCTACTCAAATCTTTTGAAGGACATATACGGCAGTATAGATGGGACTGGTGAGGCGGATCTTAACAAGGATGTTGAAAAGATGTATATGACGACAGATTTTCAGAGTCTTACAGGTCTTGTTGAGGTTGCGATAGACAGACTCGCGGCCTGCTTTGAGGACAAGAGTCAGACCGGACATAAGGAAGTGGAGATAGTAAAGCAGTATATTTACAGGAATTACGGGAGCGAGCTAGGCATAGATATGCTTGCGGATATGGTATATCTTGCCCCAAGTTATCTCAGCACAGTGTTTAAGAAAGAGACGGGACAGAACCTGAGCAAATTTATCAAGTCATACAGAATGGAGCGGGCAAGGGATATGCTTGAGAATAGTATGGCGAAGATTGTAGATATAGGTGCGATGTGTGGTTATCAGAATGTATCCTACTTTTGTTCGAGTTTCAGGGAGTTTTATGGAGTGAGCCCTCAGAAATTTAGGGAGAGCGGTGTTGCAGGCGGTGAGTAGACATACAGCAGACTTGGAAAAGGACGATTGCAGAACTCATTAAGCAGGGGGATCGTAGATGAACAAAGGTGGAGTCAAGAAGAGATTTCGTGATATGAAGCTGACTGGCAAAATGGTTGTTATTTATCTGCTGGCCGGACTTGTGCCTGTTATGATAATACTGGGTATAACATATATGGAGATGAAAAAGATCCTGTGGGCCCGGGAGACAACAATCTTGGAATCTTATGTCAGCCAGACCACGGATTCTATGGACAATGAATTGGAGATATATAACAACCTCTCTAAATATATATCGTATAACCAGTCGATTGCAAAGATACTGAGCGCAGATCAATCGGCATATCAGAATTATGAGCAGTTCAGTACGGTGATCGATCCTCTGCTGGCATCAATCATGTATTTCCATGAGGATGTAAACCAGGTCACGATATATACTGATGCCAGTGATGTGAAACATGGGTCAACAGTTGCACCGTTAAAAGATCTGGCGGATGGAACGCATGCATATGATGATCTGGATAACAATATACACTGGCATATTGATCTGGAAAGCCGAACTGCATTTTCAGTCAGCCGGATGGCTATGCTGGAGCAGAAAGGTGCCAAGGGCGTTTTGTATGTAGGCGTGGATTATGACAGTGTATTTCAACCGTTTTATACAGAGACAATGTTTGATAATTATGGGCTTATCATAGAGGATGAGTATGGACATATGATATTCAACAAGAATACATTTGCCGATGAGCAGTCAGCATATGAATTGGATGTGGATAAATTCGATGTTCTGAGAGAGATGGAAAATTCAGGGTATCAGTTCATAGATAAGACGTCCAAGGCGACCGGCTGGAACATATGTGTATACAAACCGAACAAACTTATAATCTCATCGGTTCGTCCGATACTTATAATAGCGGTGGCGGCACTTCTGGTAAGTATGCTCGCAGGTATATTATGTATAAATATGGTATCAGAATTTATAACGAAGCGAATCAAAAATCTTCAGAAGACTATGAAGGCCACCGAGACAGGAAATCTGGGCATGGTTATAGAAAATGACAGTACAGATGAGATTGGTGATCTTATAAATGGCTACAATAGCATGAGTAAGCGCCTTGATGAGACTGTCAATGAGGTATATCAGAGCAAGATCAAGGAAAAAGAATACGAGATGAGGGCACTTCAGGCCCAGATCAACCCGCATTTCCTGTACAATTCTCTGTCTATGATCAATTGGAAAGCCCTTGAGGCGGAGCAGGAAGACATAAGCCGGATCACCTTGTCTCTGTCCACATTCTACAGGACAGCCCTGAACAAAGGAAAAAACATCTTGCTTGTCAAAGATGAGATAGCAAATATCAAGTCGTATCTTGATATCCAGCTTGCCATGCATGACAACAGCTTTGATGTGGTGTACGACATAGATGACAGTATCTTAAAATACGAAACATTGAATCTGATACTCCAGCCGCTGCTTGAAAACGCGATAGGGCATGGAATTGACGTCAAGACTGACGGCAGAGGAGAGATACGCATAGAGGGAAAGGAGAATGGAGATTTCATTGACTTTACCGTATCTGACAACGGTATCGGAATGACAAAGACCCAGGCCGCCCTGATCCTGTCGAAGTCGTCCAATGGCTACGGTGTGTCAAATGTAAACGAGAGGATCAAGCTATATTATGGAGAGAAGTACGCGGTGAAGATCGAAAGCACCCCAGGAGCCGGCACGAAAGTAATGCTCCACTTCCCAAAGAGAGTAGAAAACTAGAAAAATTATAAAAAATACGAAGAGTGGATGTACCTTTTGAAGCTAATTAAAGCTCAAGAGGTACATTTTTTTATACTTTTGTGGACATAATAACAATGCATAACGGCGGATATCCGCGGCACACTCCGGAGCGGCGCCCGCCCATCAAAAAAATTCAACATATCTAAAAAATCCAACATGATTCTAAAATCATTGATATATACGGATTGGAAACGTTTTCTTATAATAATGACATAAGGTAAAGGTACTGCAAAGGTGTTAAAAACATTCAATCAAAACTATATTTTTAAGGAGGAACGGTTATGAGAGTTAAGAGATTTGCAGCAGTTGCACTTGCGGGTGTAATGGGAATGTCAATGCTGGCAGGATGTGGAGATTCAGGAAAGGATGAGTCAACAACAGCAGCAAAGAGTGATGCAACAGAGGCTACAGATGCAACAGAGGCAGCTTCAGAGGAAGAGGCGATCAAGACAACACTTACAGTTTGGGGACCAGCTGAGGATCAGTCACCTGATTACGGCGAGTGGTTACAGACAACATGTGAGGCATTCAAGAAAGAGCATCCAAACTGGGATATCACATTTGAGTATGGTACATGTAGTGAGGGTGATGCTGGAAAGACTGTAACACAGGATGTTTCAGCGTCAGCAGATGTATACATGTTCGCAAATGACCAGTTACAGACTCTGATCGATGCAGGTGCTATCTCAGAGCTCGGCGGAAGCACAGCAGATTATGTTAAGTCAACAAATTCACAGGCGATCGTAGATTCTATCACAGTTGATGGAGGTATCTATGGTGTGCCATTTACAACAAATACATGGTTTATGTACTACAACAAGAAGACATTTACAGAGGATGATGTAAAGAGCCTTGACACAATGCTTGAGAAGGGTAAGGTTTCATTCCCACTCTCAAACTCATGGTACATCGCAGCATTCTACCTTGCAAATGGCGGAACATTATTCGGTGATGGTACAGACAATGATGCAGGAATCAACTTCGGTGGTGACAACGGCAAGGCTGTTACAGACTACCTGGTAGATCTTGTAAACAACAAGAACTTTGTAAACGATGAGTCAGGTGTTGGTATCTCAGGTATGACAGATGGTTCAATATCAGCAATGTTCTCAGGCTCATGGGACTACGCAGCATTACACGATGCACTTGGAGATGATCTCGGAATCGCAGTTATGCCAACAGCCAAGATCGGCGGTGCGGACAAGCAGCTCCTCTCATTTGCAGGATCAAAGGCAATCGCTGTAAATCCTAACTGTGAGTATCCACAGGTTGCAGTTGCACTTGCACTCTACCTTGGAAATGAGGCATCACAGGAGTCACACTACACAGCAAGAAACATCGTTCCATGTAACACAAGCCTTCTTGAGAGCGATGCAGTTAAGGGCGATGCACTTGTAACAGCTCAGAATGCAACATTCGATACAACAGCATTCATCCAGCCATTTGTTCCTAAGATGAGCAACTACTGGACACCAGCAGAAAACTTTGGTAAGTCTCTCGTAAATGGTGAGGTTACACATGACAACGCAGCAGATATGACAGAGTCATTCAACACATCACTTAACACTGATGTAGCACAGTAAAAATACTAGTTATATATTTCAAAAACAGGTGCTCCATTCATCTACAGGTGATGGGGCACTTGTAATAAGAAGAGATAATGATTTACTTTGAGACGGAGGTGTTAGGATGGCTCAGGCTATAACAAATAAAAAAAGCAAAATAAAGAAAATACGAAGATCTGATTACCCATATACCGTTGCACAGGCAGCGGCAAATGGAGACATAGCTACCAGAATTTCATTTCTGATCTTGGGGTTTGGAAGCATAGTCAGAAAACAGTTTGTAAAGGGATTTTCGTACCTGGTACTTGAGGTACTGTTTATATGGTTTATGATAAAGCACGGAGCATCACTCCTGGTGGATCTCTTCCATCTGGGTGGTCAGGAACAGCAGAAGGTCTGGAATGATGCAAAGGGGGTATTTGAATATACCCAGGGTGACAACTCTCTGCTCATGCTCCTGTACGGTGTGGCAACACTGTTTATAATTTTCGCATTCATCTGCCTTTGGGTAGTAAGTATAGAGAGCGCATACAAAGCGTATTGCCTGTGGGATAAAGGCAAAAAGGTTCCAAAGTTTAAGGACGATGTGAAGAGTCTGTTTGACAGCAATCTTCATGCATTTCTTCTTCCACTTCCTGTACTTGGAGTCGTTGTATTTACGATATTGCCATTGGTTTTCATGATATTTATGGCATTTACAAATTACAGCAAGCTTGGTTCACATACAGTTATATTCAACTGGGTTGGACTGAAGAATTTTGCAAAGATATTGAACTTTAGTGATGCAATAGGAAGTACATTCTGGTCAGTGCTTGGCTGGACGCTTGTTTGGGCTGTGGCAGCCACATTCAGTAACTACTTCCTTGGAATGATACTCGCAATGGTGATCAACAGAAAGGGAACCAGGGCAAAAGGTATGTGGAGAGCGATCTTCATGCTCTCAGCAGCGGTTCCGCAGTTCGTATCACTTCTTCTGATGAGAACGATCTTCAGTCAGAATGGTATCGTCAATACATTACTTATAAATAACGGAATAATCGACAATGCTATTCCATTCTGGAGCAATGCAACACTTGCCAGAGTTATGGTAATTGTCATCAATATCTGGATAGGAATTCCATTCACCGTCATGCAGGTCACAGGAATCCTCCAGAGCATACCGGAGGAGATATACGAGGCTGCGAGAGTTGACGGCGCAGGCCCGGTAAAGATCTTCTTCAAGATCACTCTTCCTTATATGTTGTTTGTCACAGCGCCATATCTGATAACAACATTTGCAGGAAATATCAACAACTTCAACGTTATCTACCTTCTGTCAAATGGAGCGCCTACTCCGGTTGGAAAGACTGCCGGAAAGACAGATCTTCTTGTCACATGGCTCTATAAGCTGACGGTTGATAATCAGTACTACAACTTAGGTGCTGTTATAGGTATAATGACATTCATAGTTCTCGCTGTTGTGTCACTGGTAACTTACCACAACACCGCATCATATAAAGATGAGGAGGGATTTCAGTAATGGCTAAATCAAATAATAATGAGATTAAAGCAAGAAGCAAATGGACACTGGGAGACATCGTGGTTCATATCATACTGGTAATCCTTTCGGTTATCTGGGTACTGCCGATCGCATGGATAATCATGATAAGCTTCAGAGGAGAGAAAGGACAGTATGTTTCAACTCTGCTGCCAAAGTCTCTGACTCTGGCGAACTATACAAAGCTTTTTACAGACACAGGTATCCTGAACTTCATGCAGATGTTCAAGAATACTTTGATAATAGCAATTTTCTCATGTATAATATCAACAGCGTTCGTGCTTGCAGTTTCATACTGTATGTCAAGAATGCGTTTCAGACTGAGAAAGCCATTTATGAATGTGGCACTTATCCTTGGAATGTTCCCGGGATTCATGGCTATGATAGCTGTGTATTACATCCTTAAGGTTCTGGGACTTTCAGAAGGCTCACTCATCAGGGTTGCTCTGGTACTCGTATATTCAGGCGGTTCAGGACTTGGATTCTATATCGCCAAGGGATTCTTTGATACTATACCAAAGTCGCTGGAAGAAGCAGCATACCTTGATGGTGCTACAAGATGGCAGTCATTTACAAGGATCATCATACCACTCAGCCGTCCGATCATAGTTTATACGGTTCTGAATTCGTTCCTTGCACCATGGATTGATTTCGTGTTTGCTAAGGTTATATGCAGAGCCAACAAGGACTATTACACAGTATCCATCGGACTTTGGAACATGCTCGAGAAAGAGTATGTGTACAACTGGTTCAACTCATTTGCGGCTGGCGCAGTGCTGATATCCGTACCGATTATCATTCTCTTTATGATAATGCAGAAGTGCTACAAGGATAGCATGTCTGGAGGCGTAAAGGGTTAAGGATAATATATGAAATTATTTGCAAAACCTAAGTGGAATGAGGAAAGCATATGCCAGCAATGAAGTATCTGAAAAAAATAATAACATGTGTGCTAACAATTACCCTTATAATAATATGTGGCTGCCAGGACAATAACACCCCCTCCAACCCGTCTAAGGCGACCACAGATGCAGAATATGAGTCTGCCATGCATATTGCGGAGACAACGCCGCTTGGAAGGTATCCGGAACAGCTCACCTATACCCTGGGAAAGCTGTCCGGTGCAAATAATTCAAATCTCCCACAGGGAGAAACGTATGAAAATAACGCATACACACAGATATTAAATGAAATCTTAAATGTGCAGAACCAGGATATATTTGAGGCTGCTGATAATCAGTATGATGATAATGTATCCATGGTGATAGCACAGAAGGATCTTCCGGATGTGATGATCGTCCAGGACATGGATGAGCTGCAGTATCTGGTGGAAAATGACATGATCGAGGATCTCACAGACAGTTATAACAACTGTATGAGTGAAACGATAAAGAACATATATAAGAGTTATGGCAGCAGTATCATGGATGTGGTCACATTTGATGACCGTATCATGGCCATACCTGAGACAAATATATCAGATGGACCAAATCTGATATGGCTTAGAAAAGACTGGATGGATAAGCTGGGACTTGAGGCTCCGAGAACACTTTCGGATGCGGAGGAGATCATCAGGCAGTTTATTGAGAAAGATCCGGGAAATAATGGTGTAGGAAGTACCGTAGGGCTGGTGGCAGACACAAGTCTCTGCGGCGGTTGTGGTTATAGCAGCGAGTACACACTCGACATTGTATTTGCCGCATATGGGGCATTTCCGAAACAGTGGATAAAGGATGAGGACGGAAAGGTTGTGTATGGTTCTGTACAGCCGGAGGCAAAGAAGGCTCTGGAGCATATACATGAGATGTACGAGGAAGGGATTCTGGATCGGAATTTCCTCATGCGGACAAGCAGCAACATAATAGAACTCATAGTGAATGGACAGTGTGGTTCATTCTTTGGACCATGGTGGGCGCCAAATAATCCTCTTATGGACGCTGTAGCGGCCGATCCAACAGCAAAGTGGGAACCATATCTGCTTGCCACAGAGGAAAACGGCTCAACGAGTTATCACACTCAGGTTCCATATGGCAACTTCGTGGTAGTCAGAAAGGGATATGAGCACCCGGAGATAGTGTGCAAGATAATAAGTGTGCTGTTCGACTATGTAAGATATGAGGACAAAGACAATCAGGCTATAAAGGATTACTACAAACTCAATGTGGATCCTACCGCAAGACCACTTGCAATGAACGTGGACTACAACAATGCACTTCAGATATGCTATGGCGAGCTGAACCACGTGTTCTCTGGCATAAGGCAGCCGGATGATCTGAATCTGCTGGAACAATCTTATTATGAGGCGTGTGAGTCATATCTCAAGAATGAAGATAATGCGTCATCGGAGGACTGGGCGGCATATACATCCCGTATAACTGCATGCAAGATCCTCAATGATGCGCGTACAAATAAAGTCGAATCTCTGTACTTCGGTGAGACTGAGACCATGGTGTCAGACTGGTGGCACCTTGAGAATCTGGAGAGCAATACTTACCTGAAGATAGTTACAGGTGAAGCAGATCTGGATGAATTTGACAGTTTTGTGGACAACTGGTATAAGTCCGGTGGAACAACGATCACCGATGAAGTTCGAAGGGAGTGCCGGTAGATATGATAAGAGCAATAGTATTTGATTTAGATGATACATTATACGACTGCCTTCACGAGAATGATAAGGCAGTGGAAGACACTGTGAGATATGTGGCAAATGAACTTCTTCATATAGATGAAGTGACAGTGATGAAAGCCTTTGAAGAAGGCAGAGACATGGTAAAGGATCAGCTCTCTGCCTGGGATATGGCGGCGCAGCACAATAGGGTGCTGTACTTCCAGAAGATGCTGGAGATTCTGGGGGTATCACCATTTAAGTATGACCTGCAGGTGTACAACTATTTCTGGAACAATTTCCTGAACAAGATATCCATATTCCCCGGGGCATTGGAGTTTATAGATGATATGAAAGCCAGAGGAATAAAGATTGGTATCTGTACAGATATGACTGCGCATATCCAGTTCAGGAAGATAGACAGACTTGGACTTACGGGCAGACTTGACGCAATGATAACAAGCGAGGAGGCTGGTATAGAAAAGCCGAACCGCAGGATGTTCGATATGATAGCTACAAAGCTGGGCGTAAAGAACGATGAGGTCATCTATGTGGGCGATAGCTACAAGAAGGATGTCATGGGAGCGAAAAATGCTGGAATGACACCG
This sequence comes from Coprococcus sp. RTP21281st1_F1_RTP21281_210402, assembly GCF_040915325.1. Classification (NCBI taxonomy): domain Bacteria; kingdom Bacillati; phylum Bacillota; class Clostridia; order Lachnospirales; family Lachnospiraceae; genus Coprococcus; species Coprococcus sp. RTP21281st1_F1_RTP21281_210402. Next base: position 18,371 of record NZ_JBCPDQ010000002.1, on the reverse strand, counting down.
GTGTGGTATTTGTCGCTGCAGAACAAGACGGACGAGGATGTACTGGCTGTGTCCAGCTATCCGGAACTTAAGAACATAGTGAATAGGGCGATGTAAAAATGCCGGAGTGCGTGACAATTAAAAATCACATACTCCGGCTTATTTTGTTTAATATCCGTATTTCTTTTTATTTTTTATAAGGAAGGTGATAGTTATGACAAGGGTCACAGCCTCCGCTACGGCCACAGCACACCAGATTCCATTGATGCCAAACACCATAGGCAGCATCAACACCGCTGCAAGCTGTATCACCAGTGTTCTGAGGAAAGATATGGTTGCGGATACAAGCCCGTTGCCTAGACCTGTGAAGAAACCTGAGCCAAATACGTTGAATCCGCAGAACAGGAATGATATGGAAAAAAGCATCATACCGGTCTGGGTCATACGGCATAGTGTATCATCATAGCCAACAAATATTCTTGCGATAGGGAGTGCCAGAACCTCGGACAAAACCGTCATTGTTATGGCTGTGACGGCGGTGATCACAAGGCTTTTTTTAAGCAGGCTGTGCAGCTGTTTTTTGTTACCGGCACCATAGTTATAACCGATGATAGGCGTGACTCCGATGGCATAACCGAAGAATATTGCCATGAATATGAATGACACATACATTATCACACCATATGCTGCTATACCATTTTCATTCGCAAGTTTCATAAGCTGCAGGTTATAGACCACAGACACAAGGGATGTGGACAGGTTGGTAAGCATCTCAGAAGAGCCGTTTCCACAGGCTTTCCAGATACACTTCCAGTCAAACTTTGCTTTCGTCAGTTTTAACGATCCTGTTGTGTTGGTCGCAAAATATATGAGCGGTACTACACTTCCTATAATCTGTCCGCACACTGTGGCAGCCGCAGCTCCGGCTATGCCGAGGCGGAACACAAACATGAGAAGAAAATCAAGTACCATGTTGGTGATACCCGCAAGTACTGAAACCAGCAGACCAAGGTTTTGTTTCTCTGCCGTTGTAAGAAAACTCTGAAAACTGTTCTGAAGCATAAAAAACGGCTCTGACAGAATGAGTATTCTTCCGTATAATATGGCGTCTGAGCGTATAGTATCGCTGGCTCCGAGGAGCTCGACTATCTGGGGCATGAAGACAAATCCTATGACTGCCACAATGCAGGACGAGATGATGATAAGCCACACCAGCATCGAGAATACTTCATTTGCCTTTTTCTTTTCCCCGAGCCCCATATAATATGAAGTCAGTGCGCTGCCTCCCGTACCGATCATGAATCCTATGGCGGATATCGCCATCAGCACAGGCATGACCAGATTGACCGCTGCAAATGGATTCTTGCCTATGATGTTGGAGACAAAGTAGCCGTCCACAATGCTGTAGATGGATGTCATGATCATCATGGCAATGCACGGCAGCACATATCTTATAAGCTTTTTATATGTAAATGAATCAGAAAGTCTTATTTCCATAATCCTTCAGTTCCTTTCTTAAGGTAATCGAGCTGACGCTGCATGAGTGAGAGCAGAAGTTCTCTTTCCTCATCCGTAAAACTCGAAAATGATGAAATATCAGCATTTGTCAGTGGCGTAATATATTTGTTGGCGAATGAGACTCCATTTTCCGTGATTGATAAATATTTGATGTTCCCTGCACCTTTGTGTGTTGTCAGAGAAATGAGTCCCTTGCCTTCCAGTTTTTTGACAGCAGAGTTGCATGTCTGTCTGGGTATGAACCATGTGTCGCATAGCTCTGCCTGAGTAAGTTCAGCTTTATTCTCAATGGTCAATATATAAATTATCCAGAAAGCAGTTTCAGGCAGCCCGGAGTTTCTTGCCGCCTCCTGCCAGATATCGTCCTGAGCTTTCCAGAGGGTGTTAAATATGCGTAGCTGTTCTTGTAAATGACTGTCTTTATATGCGATCATAAAATATGAAAAAACTCCTTTAGTTATTATTGGGGTGCAAATTTAAACCCATAGCAATGAGAAAGTATTTTCTTAAAATATATGATATTTGATCGGGAAAGCACCACTATCCAATATAAATCCGAAATCGGATTTAGTCAAGCAAGTTTATATAAATTTTAATAAGAGGACAGGATAGTGGGTTAAGTAAAGATATGCATAAATATTTTCATTTAAAGGTATGTGAAGGTGTTGTTTTGGGTAGGTAGTGTGGCTATAATAATAGACATGGGCTATGAAATTATAGATATATGTTATGGTTGACAGAAATCTATGCGGTGTGAAGAAAGTAGTCATGGCTAGGGAAGGAGTGTACACATATGGGTTTTTTAACAGGTAAGACAGCGATAATAACAGGAGGCGGACGTGCAGTTCTCAGCGATGGAAGCTGTGGATCCATCGGATACGGAATAGCGACAGCATATGCCAAGGAAGGTGCCAATCTGGTGCTTACAGGACGTAATGTCAAGAAACTTGAGGATGCAAAGGCAGAGCTTGAGAGCAAATATGGGATCAAGGTTCTTGCAGTCCAGGCTGATGTAAACGCAGGTGCGGACAACGAGAGCGTCGTCAAGAACGTTGTGGAGCAGACAGTTAAGGAATTTGGAAGAATAGATGTGCTCATCAACAATGCGCAGGCATCTGCATCAGGCGTTACCATCGCAGATCACACAACAGCACAGTTTGACCTTGCCATATATTCAGGTCTTTACGCTGCATTTTACTATATGCAGGCATGCTATCCATATCTGAAGGAGACAAAGGGTTCAGTCATCAACTTTGCATCAGGTGCAGGCCTCTTTGGAAATTACGGACAGTGCGCATATGCGGCAGCGAAGGAAGGCATCAGGGGCCTTACAAGAGTAGCAGCTACAGAGTGGGCAGCTGACGGAATAAATGTCAATATAGTATGTCCTCTCGCATGGACATCACAGCTTGAGAACTTTGAGAAGGCATATCCGGATGCGTTCAAGGCAAATGTTAAGATGCCGCCAATGGGACACTTCGGAGACGTAGAGAAGGAGATTGGACGTGCATGCGTGGCACTCGCATCACCGGATTTCAAGTACATGAGTGGTGAGACGATCACACTTGAGGGCGCAATGGGACAGAGACCATAGTGCAGTCAATATATCAAATATGGCTTATGCTATGATAATAGAATATGATGTAGATGCGGATCCTGGTTCGCGGCTTGCATAAAAAATGAGCGTAACACAATAATACCCAGATGGGAAATGTGTTATGCTCATTTTGTTTAGCAGACTCAGTCATCAACTATATCTCAAACCAGATGGTTGTCCGCTTGTCGTTAATAAGACACAAGGTTTCTTAAAAAAATATGAAATATCTGCCATCATCCTTGAATAACCTTACTTGGAGTACTTATAATAGAACTTTGTTAAAGAAATCATGAGATGTCATGGACAGTCGATGCAAAATGCTGCTCGATGCATAACATTTGCCGACCATATACACAGGAAGAGGTGTTTTATTTGGATACAAACTCAGAAAACAATCTGGATACACGGGGAGTCCCGATCATGGGTCTTACCTCGGAGGAAGTAAGGGAACGGATCGACAATGGACTTACCAATCACACGGATATAAGTACGCAGAAGACAGTGGGGCAGATCGTCAAGTCCAATCTGCTTACATACTTCAATCTTATATTCCTCATACTTACGGTGCTGCTATGTATCGTTGGTTCATTCAGGAATCTGACGTTCCTGCCGGTCATCATAGGCAATACGGTTATAGGAATATTTCAGGAGTTGCGTGCAAAAAAGACTCTTGACAAGATGAGCATGTTAAATGCGCCGCATTCGATAGTTGTGAGAGACGGAGAACAACAGCAGATACAATCAGAGGAACTGGTTAAGGACGATATCATCATTCTGTCGGCTGGCAATCAGATATGTGCTGACGCTACGGTGCTCAGCGGCAGTATATCGGTAAATGAAGCCCTGCTCACCGGTGAGTCGGATGAGATCAAGAAGAAATCAGGTGATCGACTCATGTCCGGAAGCTTTGTGGTGTCCGGACAGTGCTATGCCAAGCTTGACAAGGTGGGCAATGAGTCATACATATCACAGCTCACAGCCCAGGCGAAGGCCATGGGTGACGGCGAACAGTCAGAGATGATCAGGTACATCAACAAACTTGTAAAATGGGTTGGAATCATCATCATACCAGTGGGAATCATATTGTTCTGCCAGGCGTATATCATGAATGGAGAGACATTCAAGAAGAGTGTTGTATCGATGGTTGCGGCGGTTCTCGGAATGATCCCTGAAGGACTTTATCTGCTCACAACTGTTGCGCTTGCGCTCAGCACAATAAGACTTGCGAAGAAACAAGTGTTACTGCATGACATGAAGAGTATAGAGACACTTGCGAGAGTCGATGTACTCTGTGTGGATAAGACCGGAACCATCACTGAGCCGGGTATGCAGGTTACAGAGCTGGTGATAAGCGGCAGATGCGGCGATGCCGAGATGGACAAGAGAGCATTTGCGCATCTGCTGGCGGATTACTCAGCGGTCATTGAGGACAACAATGCCACAATGGAGGCAATCAGAGCCTATGTGGCTAAGAATGAGATAGAGAAGGGCAGCAGGACACTGCTCAAGACACAACCTTTCACATCAGCGAACAAATACAGCAAGGTGTCATTTGTCGAGGGAGACTATATGCTTGGTGCTCCGGAGTTTATAATGAAGGATAGGTATGAGGATATATCCGAAGAGATAGAGGAGTACCAGAGCAAGGGATACAGAGTCCTTCTTATGGCGGAGTCAGGAGAGGATTCTATTGGTTCGGTAAGACCATTAGGAGGCATATCTCCTATTGGTTATATAGTGCTTTCAAATCCAATAAGGGAAAATGCGGAGAGCACATTTACATATTTCAAAGAGCAGGGCGTTGCCATAAAAGTTATATCCGGAGATAACCCTGCCACAGTATCAGAGGTGGCAAAGCGGGCAGGCATAGATGGAGCGGAGAACTATGTGGATGCGTCCACTTTGGAGTCTGAGAAGGATATAACTGAGGCTGTGGATAAATATACAGTATTTGGAAGAGTTACGCCTAAACAGAAGCAGCTCATAGTCAGGGCGCTCCAGAAACAGAAACACACGGTTGCCATGACTGGTGATGGTGTAAATGATATACTCGCAATGAAGGATGCCGATTGCAGTATTGCAATGGCATCCGGAAGTGAAGCGGCTGCGCAGGCGGCACAGACGGTGCTTCTGGATTCGGATTTCGGACGTATGCCATATGTGGTGTTTGAGGGAAGACAGGTGGTCAACAATATACAGAGATCAGCAAGCCTCTTCCTTGTTAAGAATATATTCTCACTGCTGATGGCCATATTCTCAGCGATATTTGCGATCACATATCCGCTGGAGCCTTCACAGATATCGCTCATAAGCATGTTCACCATAGGATTGCCGGGATTCCTGCTGGCACTTGAGCCGAACAGGGATCGTATAGAGGGAAACTTTATGGTAAATGTCATGTTAAAAGCATTGCCTGCAGGACTCACGGATGTGTTGTCGGTCGGAGCACTTGTAATCTGCGGACAGGTCTTCAATCTCCCGAGTGAGGACATAGCCACAGCCGGCACAATGCTTCTTGCGGTTGTCGGATTCATGATAATAATCAAGATCAGCCATCCGTTCAACAAGATGAAGTATGGTGTACTTCTTATCAACATAATCGGACTGCTGTTCTGTGGCCTTTTCCTCGGCAGGCTGTTTGCCATAGAGTCGATATCCAACATATGTTTCCTGCTCATGGTTGTATTTGCATTTGCTGCGGAATCTATGTTCAGATATTTGACACTGTTTGTTGAAAAGCTCAGCAGCTTCTTTGGAGACGAGAAGAACAGACGTAAGATCAGAAGAAAGATAAGGAAATATAACATTTTTAAGTAGAGAATTGTCGAAAAAAGAATATAATAAACATAAAGATATACTCATAAGAAGCAACATTGTTTTTTATGAGTATGTTTGTTTATAAGGATGATATGAACAGCTTAGATAACAGGAGGTATGCATGGCAAATTCAACTAAAAAAGCACTTGAGGCATCTCTGAAAAAGCTTCTCAAGGAGAAGCCATTTGACAAGATAACGATAGCGGATCTCACTGGAGACTGCGGGATAAGTAGAATGACATTCTATTATCATTTTCAGGACATATATGAGCTTGCCGAGTGGGTGTGTATAGAGGATGGGAAGCAGGCACTGAAGGATAAGAAGACCTACGATACCTGGCAGGAGGGCATGATACAGGTGTTTGAGGCTGTGCTTGAGAACAAGCCCTTTATCGTAAATATATATAGGTCGGTGGATAAGGCAAAGATAGAAAACTATCTATATAAGCTGTCGTACCAGCTCATAGCGGATGTAGTGGATGAGAAATGCGCAGGGGATAATCTTTCTGAGAATGATAAGCAGTTCATAGCAGACTTTTACAAGTATGGATTTGTTGGAATTATGCTTGACTGGGTAGACGAGGGGATGAAAGACGATTATCATAAAATAGTGGAGCAGCTTAGCATTACGCTTCGTGGAAATATAGCAAATTCCATTCATAACTTTGAAAGCGAGATGTAAAAGCAGAGGACGGATCAGGATAAAGAAATCTAGTACTGCGGGATACGCGGGGAGAGCGCTTATGAATCGAACATCAGATATGAAAAAGAGATTGCCGGGGATAATACTGATAACAGGGGGAATTGTGCTGGTTGCTATGGTCATCCAGGCGGTCATACTGAGCTTTATCAATAACAGGAGTTTTGACAGGACCTCGCAGGTGCTGCTGGATCAGGTCAGCAATGTAATTGAGAAGAATAAGGCAAGTGAGGAAGATTTGATAGACTCCCTCAAGGAAGATTATATGGTCAGGGCTAAGGCTGTGGCGTATATAGTTGATGCAAAGCCTGAGGTGGCAAATGATGTGGATGAGCTCCGCAAGATTGCTGCACTTATATCTGTTGATGAGGTGCATTTGTTTAATACGGATGGCGTGATATATGCTGGTACCAATCCCGAATATTTTGGATATAGCTTTGATTCCGGGGAGCAGATGGCGTATTTCAAGCCGATGCTTGATGACAAGAATCTCACCATGTGTCAGGATGTCACTCCGAACACATCAAATGGTAAGAAGATGATGTATGCAATAACATGGAACGATGATGGAACCAAGATGATACAGGTTGGAATCGAGCCGAGAAGACTTCTGAATGAAGTAAAACAGAATGAGATATCCACGGTGGTTGCCAATATGCCTATGTATGATGGTCTGAGTGTTGTAGTGGCAGATGGCGAATCGGGAGAAATATATGGATGTTCATATGAACCGGTAGTAGGGCTTACTCTTGATGAGATCGGCATTTCGGTGACTGATGATATGTTGCCGGACGATGAAGACAGTTTTACAGGCATAAGAAGGATTAATGGATTTAGAAACAGATGTGTATTCCGAAGATCCGGAGAGTATGTGATCGGGGTCATATATAGAATGGATGTGAATAGCCGGAGTAATATGGCAATCATGGTTATCATGGCACTGTATCTGTGTTTTGCCGCCGGCCTGGTGGTAAGCATGGTGATGAAGGTGATACATGCGAACCGGGAGAGAAATGAACAGCTGTCAATATTGACATCCATGTCGGGGATGTATTACAGCATGCATATGCTTGATCTTCAACATGATACATTTGCACTCTATACCGCAGGAGACCTGATATTGAGGGCTGGTGAGCGGGCAGCAGGGGCGAAGGAACTTATGAGGAAGATCGTTCATAAGGTGGTTGTGGATGAACATCAGGCAAGTGCCCAGAAATTCATGGATCTTGATAGTCTGGGGGACAGGCTGATCAAGAAAAAGATTGTATCAGGTGAGTTCAGGGTGAAGGATCTTGGATGGTTCAGACTGTCATTTATATCGATAGATGTTGACGAGGACGGACGTCCTTTAAAAGTCATATTTACCACCAGAAACATAGATGAAGATAAGAAACGGGAGCAGAAGCTGATAAGAAGGTCTTATACAGATGAGCTCACAAAATGTTATAACAGGAGTGCATATATAGATGATGTCAGGGAGCTGCCGGGAGATTCTGTATATGTGTATGTGTCCATGGATGTAAATGGGCTTAAGCCAGTGAATGATACCCTGGGACATGCGGCTGGAGATGAACTGCTTCAGGGTGCTGCCGAGTGTATGGAGCAGTGTTTTGGAAACTATGGTAAGGTGTACAGGATGGGCGGTGATGAATTTGCAGCCATCATCTTTGTAAATACCAGAAGGCTGAAGAGAGTGCAGCAGGAGTTTGATGACGTTGTGCGTGGATGGTCTGGACAGCTGGTGAAATCCGTATCGATATCATGTGGCTATGTGTCAAGTGATGAGAAGGACTGGGAGTCATTTGACGAGATAGTAAAGGCTGCAGATGAGAGAATGTACGAGAACAAGGCGGCATATTACAGGCAGGAGGGCGGCGATAGAAGGTATCGCTAGAGTACATATGCAATATAGAGTTATACAAAACGGGTGGAATGATAAAATTTTTATCATTCCACTTTTTTTGTAAATATGAAATAAAAATTGGGCAAGCTATTATAGGGACATGAGATGGATATAGACGGCAAACTGAAAGGAGAATTGCTTATGTCAAAGAAAAAGTTAGGAATCGGAATAGCAGCGGTGGCAGCAGCCGGCGCAGGAGCAGCAGCTCTCACAGTTAAAAATCGTAATAAGGCAAAAGTTCAGAAGGAGAAGGCTGCGGCTGAACATGCTGAGTACCGCAATACGGAGCGCGGAAAGCATGAGAAGAACAGCAAGGGAATCTATTATACAAATGGTAACTACGAGGCATTTGCCAGACCGAGAAAGCCGGAGGGCGTGGATGACAAGAACGCATATATAGTTGGAAGTGGACTTGCATCACTTGCGGCTGCATGTTTCCTTGTCCGTGATGGACAGATGCCTGGCTCACATATCCATATTCTTGAGGCTATGGATATAGCGGGCGGCGCGTGCGATGGAATATTTGATCCTGCCAGAGGCTACGTCATGAGAGGTGGACGTGAGATGGAGAACCATTTCGAGTGCCTGTGGGATCTGTTCAGAAGTATACCTTCCATAGAGACACCGGGGGTATCGGTTCTTGACGAGTATTACTGGCTGAACAAAGAGGATCCAAATTACTCACTGTGCAGAGCAACAGTGAACAGAGGCAAGGATGCCCACACAGATGGCAAATTCAATCTGAGCCAGAAGGGCTGTATGGAAATCATGAAGCTCTTCATGACAAAGGATGAGGATCTGTATGACAAGACGATAGAGGATGTATTTGACGATGAGGTATTTGATTCAACATTCTGGCTGTACTGGAGGACGATGTTCGCATTTGAGAACTGGCACAGTGCGCTGGAGATGAAACTTTACTTCCAGAGATTCATACATCACATCTCAGGACTTCCGGATTTCTCGGCCCTCAAGTTCACGAAGTACAACCAGTATGAGTCGCTGATCCTTCCGATGGTGAAGTATCTTGAGGCGGCGGGCGTGACATTCCAGTACAACACGGAGGTCACAAATGTCATATTTGACATGAGAGACGGCAAGAAGATAGCAAAGACCATCGAGTGCAGGGTAAACGGAACTGAGAAGGGGATCCCGCTCACTGAGAACGATCTTGTATTTGTCACAAATGGAAGCTGCACGGAGGGAACTATCTACGGTGATCAGAATCATGCGCCAAATGGTGACGCAGAGGTGAGAACAAGCGGCTGCTGGAGCCTGTGGAAGAACATAGCTGCACAGGATCCTTCATTTGGCCATCCTGAGAAGTTCTGTTCTGATATATCTAAGACAAACTGGGAGTCGGCCACAGTAACAACGCTTGACGACAAGATCATCCCATACATCGTGGATATCTGCAAGCGTGATCCGAGAACAGGAAAGGTTGTCACGGGTGGTATCGTGAGCTGTCAGGATTCAAGCTGGCTGATGAGTTGGACCATCAACAGACAGGGACAGTTCAAGACCCAGGACAAGGATAAGGTGTGTGTATGGGTATATGGCCTGTTCACAGATGTTCCGGGCGATTATATCAAGAAGCCTATGAAGGATTGTACCGGTAAGGAGATCACGGAGGAGTGGCTCTATCATCTGGGAGTGCCAGAAGATGAGATCGAGGAACTGGCCACAAACAGCGCAGTCTGTGTGCCAACTATGATGCCATATATCACCGCATTCTTCATGCCAAGGGCAAAGGGCGACAGACCAGACGTAATTCCGGACGGATGCACCAACTTTGCATTCCTCGGACAGTTCGCCGACACTCCTCGTGACACAGTGTTCACCACAGAGTATTCGGTGAGAACTGCCATGGAGGCTGTGTATGGACTCCTCGGTGTGGACAGAGGTGTGGGGAAGTGTGTACGATATCCGTGAACTGCTGGACAGCAGCGTGAAGCTCATGGATGGCAAATCTCCGCTTGAGATAAATCTTGGACCTCTGAACAAGCTCAAGAGACCTATACTTAAGAAGATCCAGGGCACGGTGATTGAAAAGGTACTGAGAGACCACGATATTATAAAAGAGGGTATGCTGTAGGTTGAAGTTAATATAGAGTAATAAGAAAGTTCCATGTGTCTGCACGGTGCAGATGCATGGAACTTTTTATATGTTTGAATTAGTTTGGAGACGGTTGTTAATTGCTGTTTCTTTTAGAATATACAAAGCTGGCAACTAGCCAGATGAGGCAGGCGGTGTTTCCTGATGCCTGACTGAATACATAATCCAGTGTGGATATGTCGGCGCCCATGGCCTGTCTGATGTCAGGAATGAGCACAAATATAAGCTGCCATGTGATGATGTGAAATACGATCATGCTCCTCTTCATGACAGTTCTGCCTGCCAGCAGCGATATAAGACTTGTGAGCATGAGCAGTGCCGTAGGTATGTACACTATGCTGACGGCTGGAAAGAGCAGATTGTAGTAGTCGTCAACATATGCGATGGCCTGTTCTCTTCCAATGTGTTCAGACAGATAGGTTACCCAGTAAGCGAGTGTTCCCACGAGAAAATGCAGTGTTGCGGCGGACGCGACATACATGAGCCCTGCGTATTTGACGAGTGCCCTCGTCTTGCGGTACTTGGGAAGTATCTGCTCCGATATGGCGTCTATGCCAAATGCATAGAAGAACATACCGACAAGACCTGTCACAAGCAGCAGAGCCACTCTCCACAGCTGGAAATCCCCGTTCAGATATGCCCCCCTCACATAAAGTCCTTTGTCCGCGGGTGATGCGGGTACTATGCTGATACACAGATCCCCCACGATCAGGAGCGCTGCGCCGAGCGCGCCCAGCAGGCAGTTCCTTTGGTATTTAATTTTTTCTTTCTGTTCCATGTAATCCCCCTTGTAAATAATCTATATGGTTAGCATAAACTAACTAGAGCATATCATATACGAGGAGATAATTGAAGAAATATTTGCCAAAAACAAGTCGCGCCAATGGGGAAAGAAAATTGACTTTTTTCGTGTATAAAAATATACTTTCCATATATATACAATAAAAGATGCTTAAGAATGGAGGTACATTATGAGGGGAAGATGGAAAAAGGAGATTTTGTTATTTGTGATAGGTGCAGTATGGGGATTCATATATTGGGGCAATACGGTGTGGAATCCTGATGTGCAGTACCTCTTGCAAGATATAAAACATATAAAATTGCCGCTTAACTGGCATTGGATATTTGACTCAGGTGTGCATCTTGGCATAGCGGCTCTTGTGTTGGCGGTTGGCACACTGTTGATTCTATGGATACTGCGCTTTTTATCAGATTCACGTAACACACATGGGCTGATCATAGCCGGCCAGTGGTTCACAGATCTGATCTTATGTTCATTTCTGACTGGCGTGATCCTGTTCTATTTTAATAAATGGTTCCTATACAAGATTATTGGCGATAAAGGTGATGTCGTATTTTCCATAGCATATTTGTTTGTATACATATTGATATATATGATACTGTGTTCATGGTTTGATATATCCATTGAGAGGGTACAGAGAAAACCAAAGAAGAATTGCAGTCTGCTTATATGTCAGGTTCAGAATCGTGAGACATTTATGGATGTCAAGGAACTAGTAAAGAATTGCAAGTACACAGAGTGCTATACGTTGATGAAAAATAATCAGGAGAGATTGTCTCCAAAACAGTTCTGGGTCATAAGGGAGACGAACTTTACAGGGAAAAAGATGACAGCCGAGTGGAGATATTATGCAAATGGTGACTATGTAGAACTGGATGATGAAGAGCTTGCGACCAGGTTGCTGCTTGCTGAGAATGCAAAGAATATAGACTGGCAGTTATAATCGTATATAATGTTGTTAGTCTATGATATAAAAGACACGAGAGAGAAGTAAATATGAAAAAGATAGAGATAAACGACAAATGGATGCAGAAGACCAGTGTTGTGTGGTTCGGTGCCATGCTGTGCTGCCTGTTGTGGGGAAGTGCGTTTCCTTGTATAAAGATAGGTTATGGACTGTGGAATATAGAGAGTGCGGATACGTCGGCACAGATACTGTTCGCCGGTATGCGATTCGTGCTGGCGGGAATCCTTGCCGTGATATTTGGAAGTCTGCTGGAAGGAAAGTTCATAAAGCCGGAGAAGGGCTGCGCCGGCAAAATAGTGTGGCTTGCTATGCTGCAGACAGTCATACAATACCTGTTCTTTTATATAGGTCTCGCACATACAAGCGGAGTCAAGGCGTCCATCATAGAGGCAGTAAATGTATTCGTTGCCATCATAGTGTCAGGATTCATATTCCATCAGGAAAATGTCACTGCAAAGAAGATGCTTGGCTGTCTGGTTGGATTTGCGGGAGTTGTACTTATAAACATGAATGGAATGAATTTCCATATGAGCTTGTCAGGTGAGGGTGCGATATTTCTGTCGACAGTGGCTTATGCATTTTCATCGGTGTTCCTGAAGCGATATTCGGTAAAACACAATCCGGTTATGCTCAGTGGCTACCAGTTTATAGTTGGCGGAATTATTCTGTCGGCTGCCGGTTTTGCCATGGGAGGCAGACTCAGCACCGTATCAACAGGTGGAGTTTTGATGCTCATATATCTGGCTCTTGTATCGGCGGTGGCATATTCTCTGTGGGGAATGCTGCTCAAGTATAATCCTATATCAAGGGTTGCAGTATTTGGATTTATGAATCCGGTATTCGGCGTGATACTGTCGGCATGGCTGCTCCGCGAGGGTGCGCAGGCACTTGGCCCGGTAAGCCTGGTGTCGCTGGTGCTGGTGTGCACAGGAATATACATAGTGAACAGCAGAGAACGGAGCGAGAAAGATTAATTGTATTTGCGACATGAAACGTGCAAAAGAGGGTAAGGAGACAGTAGTAATTATGAAGATGACAACACTTTGTTACATAGAGAAAGATGGAAGATACCTGATGCTCCACAGGACAAAGAAGGAGAAGGACATTAATAAAGGCAAATGGATCGGTGTAGGTGGACATGCCGAGGAGGGTGAGAGTCCTGAAGACTGCCTTCTCAGGGAGATAAAGGAGGAGACGGGACTTACGCTTACATCATATCGATTCAGAGGTCTGGTGACATTTATAAGCAATGAGTGCGAGAATGAGCTTATGTGCCTGTTCACCGCAGATGGATTTGAGGGGGATGTCCAGATATGCGATGAGGGTGATCTTCAATGGATAGATAAAGAGATTGTGCCAACACTTCCGACGTGGAGCGGGGATGCGATATTCCTGAAAATGCTACTTGAAGGGGAGAAGAGATTTTTCTCACTCAAGCTCGTATATGAGGGAAGTGAGCTGGTGGAGCACAGGCTGGAATTCTATTGAGAAGGAACGTCCCCACATGAGGAGGAGTGACAATATATGAAGTATTTGTATTTGCATGGACTAGGACAAAAACCAGACAGTTGGAATAGAGTAATAAAAGAAACGAAGGTATCGGAAAGTAGTGTCAAATTAAGTTTGGCAGAGATGTTAGAAGGAAAATCTGCTACATATAAGGAATTATATTCGGCATTCTCATCAGAATGTGACAAGGTGAACGATGAAATTGTTTTATGTGGGCTTTCTCTAGGGGCTGTTTTGGCACTTAATTATGCTATAGACCACCCAGATAAAGTAAAGGCGCTCGTATTAATTGCAGCACAGTATAAAATGCCTCAAAAATTATTGAAAGTTCAGAATATGTTGTTTCATCTTATGTCGAATTCGGCATTCAGTAAAATGGGTTTCAAAAAAGCGGATGTTATCAGCCTGTGCGGGACGATGGCTGAATTGGATTTCAGTGACTCCCTGAATAAGGTGTCTTGTCCGGTATTGCTCATTTGTGGGGAAAAGGACGCTGCAAACAAAAAAACTTCAAAAGAACTTTGCCAATATTTTAACAACGCCTGTTTCCATGAACTTGCGAAAACAGGTCATGAAGCAAACATAGAAGCTCCGGAAGAGTTGGCGATCGTGTTGCAGAGATTTTATGATAATATCAGATAAAATTCAGTGGTGCGTCCAGACAAGGGCATGTGGTGATGTGAATTTATGGAGAAAGTTATGGACTGGTTAAATATATTCGGACTGATAATGATTGCAGTTATTATGATACCCAATATTATTTTTGCAGTTAGATGCAAAGAGGGATTTCAAAACAAATGGAGCAATAAATTTGTTGAGGTTGCAGAACAGATAGGAAGGTTTGGCTGCTTTGGTTTTATGATAATTAACATTCCTGGAACATGGTTCGGGTGGTGGTCTGACGAAGCATTTGCCATATACCTTATTGTGGACGCGATATTAGTAGTGTTGTATTGTGCAATTTGGATAATTTGCTTTAAGAAGAGCAGCATATTCAGAGCACTGGCGCTATCTGTTATTCCCTCAGTTTTGTTCTTGTTTAGTGGAATTATGAGCAGATCAATTCTGTTGCTTATCGCAGCAATATTGTTTGCGCCAAGCCATATTTTGCTTTCGTATAAGAACGCAAAATGATATTGGTCAACAGTCCTTTATCTTCGCTGACGCCTAATGAGCGAAAAGAAAATGCTGCATGGAAGAAAAATACGAAATATAGAAGCCGAGTATCTTTTTGGAAAAATAATCATTATGTTCGTGTTAAAATCACTGAAGATAATCAGTATATAATACATTCGATGAAAAAATCACATAAAAGACAATATACATATGATGAAATCATCAAAGAATTTATATTATTTGCTGATGCAGATGCTGAGGAAATAGGCAAGGCGGTTATTTAGTCTTTTATGGAATCAGAACGATATTACAACATGGGTTATGGTTTTGTTGTAATAATATATTACATATGATATTGGGGCTTATGCTGAGCCTATAAGTACAAATTACAGGAGGGTTCAAATGGGATTATTTGATAGATTTAAGAAGATATCAAAGGAAAGTTTATTAGGATATTTGCAAAATAGCATTTCAGATAATTCTAGCCTGGAACACATAGTAAGCGTGTTCGAAGAGATGTGTAATATGCCACTTAAAGAAGATATGATTTTATTTGAAACAGGAACCTATTCTTTTACAGGAAAACCTATGTTTAACTTTTCTTTGGTTAGACAATTTCCTAATGATGAGGAAGAGTATTATCAAATTCATGTGGATGTGTTATATATTCCAACGGAAGAAAATAAAGATTTTCAACGAACTATATGGAATGAGGATATTGAAGAAGATATATTCAGCTATATTAAAAAGACTCCTGAGTTTGATTTCTGTAAAGATAAGGTATTCAGCAAAATAGAAATATATTTGGATGAAACCTAACGTGAAAATCGGAATTTCTCTCACTGTCTGGTTGATATGAGAAATTAATTATTTGCGTAAAAAATAAAAAATAACGCAGCGTGATATATTGCTTGTCACGCAGCGTTATATACTAATATGGGCCTTGAAAGGAGGCAGGATATGTCATTATACACAACAGGAGAGCTTGCAAAGAAGTGCAACGTTTCAGTAAGAACGATTCAATACTATGATGAAAGAGGTATTTTGGTGCCAACAGATTTGACGGAAGGGGGACGAAGACTGTTCTCCGAAGAGGATGTTGCCACATTGGAAACGATTTGCTTTTTAAGAGATTTGGATATCTCTATAAAAGATATTGCTGAAATATTGGAATCCGAAGAGTCAAAAAAGGTAATCGAACTTTTGCTTGATGAGCAAGAAAAAAATATTCAGGCGGATGTCAAGAAAAAAACGAAACAATTAGAAAATATTAAAGGCATAAGAAGTTCTTTGGCTTCTTTCAAGGATGGGTCGCAAAAAACAATTCATGACATATCATCGATTATGGAGGAAAAAGAAAAGCGAAAGAAAATGTACAAAAAAATGCTGATCATAGCAATTCCGTTAGAAATTGTCGAAATTGTTACTTTTGTGATTGGTATATTAAAAGGAATCTGGTTGCCATTTTTTGTGGCCATGGCAGTGATTCCTATTTGTGTAGCAATTATGTTTGGCTATTGGTACAAGCGGGTAGAGTATCTCTGTCCGGAATGCCATACCAGATTTCAGCCAAAGAAATTAGAAGCATTCTTTGGAAATCATACGCCAAAGACACGAAAGCTAACTTGCCCTACCTGCAGGAGGAGAATCTGGAGTTTGGAAGTATATAGAAAAGAGGTGGATGCATAATGGAAACAATTAATTTGAGTAAGAAACAATTTGTGATATACATGGCAGTCGCATTTGGGTTGGCCTGGATTTTAGAAATGATAGCAAGTATTTTTAGCAATAATGGAAATCAGATGGTGTTTGCTGTTATCTTGATGATTACCATGTTTATGCCATTTCTTGGAGTACTGATAGCCAGAATCCCACTAAAAGGTATGGGATGGGTACCACATTTAAAAGGGAAACTTCGTTATGTATTCTTTGCCCTTTGGATGCCGGCGTTATTAAGTATCCTTGGAGGGGTCTTGTTTTTTGTGATTTTCCCGGATACATTTGACTCTGAATTTATGACGTTAAGAGGTCTTTTAGAGGAAGCGGGAGCGTTGGAACAGTTCGAGGCACAGGGTATCACGATACCAATGTATCTGCTGATTACGTCTGTTCAAGCTGTGACAATTGCACCATTTCTGAATATGTTTGTCGCATTAGGCGAAGAGGTTGGTTGGAGAGGTGCGCTGTATCCATATTTGAAGAAGAAGCTGGGTGTTACTAAGGGTCGAATTGTAGGTGGTACTATTTGGGGGGCTTGGCATTGGCCGATTATGATTTTGGCTGGATATGAGTATGGTAAAGAATATATTGGCGCACCGGTACTTGGTCCGATTGTGTTCTGTGTCGCTACTATTATGATGGGGATATTATTTGATTATGTATATGAAAAGACAGAGACCATCTGGTTGCCATCTCTTATGCATGGTGCTACCAATGCATTTACTATTTTTGCATATCTGGTAAAACCTGATTATTCCAATATGGCAATTCTAGGTCCAGCATATATTGGTATTATCAGTATGATTCCAATGATTATTGTAGCAGTCATCATTTGCGTAAAGACGAAAAGGAATTGAGTATTAAAGAGATATTCAATCTCACCCACAAATTTCAGTTTGGAGAATTGAAAAAAATGGGATTTACCTATTAAGACATATAAACTGTTGACAATAAAGCTCCTATATAGTATGTTTTTAATAAACTACTATATAGGAGCTTTTGTATGGAAATGAATGGAGGATTTCTTGTCACCAAAATAAAACAGCTTGGAGACCGGATTTTCGAGAAGATTCTCAGTGAAAAGAATATTGATGCATTTAATGGAGCTCAGGGGCGTATTCTTTATGTGCTGTGGCAGGAGGATGGTATCTCAATCAGGTCACTCTCGACTAAATGCGGATTAGCGATAACATCTCTTACTACGATGTTGGAAAGAATGGAAAATCAAGGGCTGATAAGCCGTGTTCAGTCTGAAACGGACAAAAGGAAAACACTCCTGTTTCTGACTGAGAAAGCACATGCCTTGAAGGGCGAGTACGATTCTGTATCTGATGAGATGGGCAGTATTTACTACAAAGGTTTTTCAGAGGAAGAAATTACCCAGTTTGAGGAATGCCTCGACCGCATCAGAAAGAATCTTGAGGAGTGGCAGAAGTCATGAGTATTTGTATCAAAGATCAGATTCAGAACATGAATATCGTCATTGGCTGCACAGTGGGGTGTACATATTGCTATGCCCGCAACAACGTGAAACGCTGGCATATGATTGATGACTTCTCTGACCCTGAATTCTTTCCGGGTAAGCTCAAGATGATGGAAAAGAAACGTCCGAAGAACTTTCTTCTTAC
>NZ_JBCPDQ010000001.1:310740-439202 GCF_040915325.1 Coprococcus sp. RTP21281st1_F1_RTP21281_210402 | reverse complement strand
CACGGACAGGATACAAACAGGGGAATGTTCAACTCTCTGAACATCTGTTTGTTACACTATTATTGTAAATTAACAAACATTAAGAAATTATTTAAAAGTAGTTGAAAAAGTATCATTAAGTGATATAGAATGGATAAGTATTTGTTTATATTATACTAAAACGAGAAAAGGAGAGTAATCATGGACAAATTCTTCAAAATCTCAGAGCGTGGGTCTACAATCAAGACCGAGATCATGGCAGGACTTACAACATTCTTCGCCATGGCATACATCGTTCTGGTCAATCCAAATCAGGTTGCAGGAGAAGGCAGCAATGGCTGGCTGGCAGGGGCAGTTCCAGACATGGCTGGTGAGCTTGGTACAGTATGGAATGCTGTATTCATCGCATCTATTCTTGTTGCAATAGTGGGAACACTTCTCATGGCGTTCCTCGCGGACATGCCATTTGCACAGGCCTGCGGAATGGGACTTAACTCATTCTTCTGTACTATCTTCGTAGCTGGTGCAGCATTTGCAGGTGTGAGTGTTATCAGAGGTTATCAGGCAGGTCTGGTAATAGTATTGATATCAGGTCTCGTATTCCTGATCCTTTCAGTGACAGGACTCAGAAAGTACATTGCAGTTGCAATGCCTGAGTGCCTTAAGAAGTCAATTCCGGCAGGTATTGGTCTGTTCATAGCTCTTATCGGACTGAAGAATGCAACACTTATCCAGGACAACCCATATACATTTGTTCAGTTCTTTGATTTCCACGGTGTGATCACAAGCGCTGGTAGCACAAAGGAGGCTATTGCACAGATCGCACCTCCTATAGTAGCATTTGTAGGATTTATAATAATTGCGATCCTTGCAAAGCTTAATGTAAAGGGTAACATTATCATAGGTATCCTTGCATCTACAGTATTATATTATGTTATGATGCTTCAGGCACCTAACTTTGATTTCTCATCGATCGGACAGTCATTCAAGGATTTCGGTTCAGTCGGATTCCTCGGAGTGTTCCAGGGACAGGCATGGAAGGATGCATTCTCTGCTGAGTATATCGGCGGTGTGTTCTCAGCAATCATGCTTGTTGTCAGCTTCTGTCTGGTAGATATGTTTGATACCATCGGAACTCTCTATGGTGCAGCTTCCCAGGCTAATATGCTTGACGAGAAGGGTGACCCAATGAAGCTTGACGAGTGTATGATGTGTGACTCTATAGGTACTGTATCAGGAGCTATTCTCGGTACATCAACATGTACAACATTTGTAGAGTCAGCTTCAGGTATCGCTGCAGGTGGTAGAACAGGTCTTACAAGTTTGGTTACAGCAATCTGCTTTGCAGTATGTCTGTTCCTCAGCCCTGTTGCCAACATCATTCCATCATGTGCAACAGCACCAGCACTTATCTTCGTAGGTGTACTTATGGCTAAGAACTTTGCAAAGGTTGATATGGAGGATATGCGCTCAGCAGTTCCTGCATTCGTGACATTCCTTATGATGCCACTGACATACTCTATTTCAAATGGTATCGGTCTTGGCGCTATCACATATGTTCTTATCACACTGTTCACAGGCAAGTATAAGAAGCAGGATATCGTAGTGACGATTATTGCACTCTTATTTATAGTAAAATTCGTTTCGGTAACTATGTAATTATTTAGTGACACAAGAGAATTCAAAGCGTTCCCGCATATAAGTGCGGGGACGTTTTTTTATTTGCCAAAGTGAGTTTTTTGTAGTATCATACCAACTGTGTACCAGTAGCCAATCGGATACGGCAATGGCCTCCGGAGCCATGACGGGCGGTTCGACTCCGCCCTGGTACGCTTTTTTATACTCTGATATTTATTTCGTAAAAGGATGATATGCAGTGATGAAGAAGAAAAAGAATTTGGAAGCGGAAGAACAGAATATAGAAAATGAAGAGCCGGAGTTGGATGGGAAATTAGAGATCGGTGGAGATTCAGAGACAGATGATGACTTAGATGACGGTGAAGATCCGGAGTCAGACGATGAATCGGATGACAGTGGAGACTCGGGATTAGATGATGACTTAGATGACAGTGAAGATTCGGAGCTGGCTGATAACTCAGAGCCCGGCGGAGCTTCAGAGGTTGAGGAGACCCCGGCGAGACAGAAAAGGCCGTATGAGGATTATGTCATAGAAGATCCTGAGGATATGGATGATGCACCGGATACCGGAGATATGTTCGATGATGAAGAGCTGTATGGCGATGACGATTATTTTGCCGAAGAGAAGGCAAAGACGCGGAAAGGCCGAAGAAGATCCAGACATGGCGGGATCTCTGGTGGCGTTCTTGCCTTGCTGTGGGCGGTATTTCTGATACTTGTCGGAGTCTATGTGTATGTATTTTTTATAAACGATAAGCTGTTCACAGAGAACATAACCGGAAGAGATAACACGGTGAGACTGGAGATACCAGACGGAGCAAATTACAGGCTGTGTACGATCGATGAGATAAATCAGCTAGTGAACAATTATCTTTTGGCGAGAACAAAGGCAGATCAGACGACACTTCAGAGACTGGTCACAGATCCGTCGGAATTTGACGACATGAAGAGCATTGAGATAGCAGCGGAGTATATAACAGCGTACAACAAGACCACCTGTTATATAGCCAACGGATATACCGCAGATTCGTATATCGTGTACGAATTATCCAATCTGATGATAAAGGATGTCAACTCGGAACCGCTCGATATAAGGTCGTTATATGTGACGAAACAGTCAGATGGAAGCTACAAGATCAACAATTCGGCTTTGTCTGACAAGGAGAGCTCGTATATCAACACCATCAACTCATCTGGTGATATACAGGCGATATATGAACATGTAAAAGAAAACAATGATTATCTGCTTAGAACGGATGAGACATTTAGAAAGTTCCAGAATATGTATAATTAAAGAAAACGCAGGCTTTATGCCTGCGTTTTATATTATCACTGTATGAGACTTATATTGCCTCGGAAGAGTTCACATCATCTGTGTCGATCAAAACCCCTCTGATAGGAACCGGTGTGGAAAATACTATCTGTGTCTCTGTGCTGCCAAATCTCTGGAGCTGTCCGATAAATGAGTCGAGATCCATGGTATTAGGAAAGCAAACCTTCATGAGCATGGAGTGCGCACCGGTCACACAGTTGCATTCAAGTACATTTGGACATGCTTCAACAAATGGATAGAAGGTTGGCTTCTGTTTTGGATCAAGAGCCATGTGTATAAATGCTGTGATGTGATATCCGAGAGCCTCATGGTTGATGCTTGCGTGATATCCGGTCAGTATTCCTGCTTTCTCAAGTCTCTCTATTCTTGCTGAAACTGCCGGCGAAGAAAGGAAGACTTTGCTGGCCAGATACTTGAGTGGCGTTCTGGCGTTGCCCTGTAAAAGATGAATGATTTTTCTGTCGATGTTATCCATAATATGCACTTCCTTTTCCTAAAATAAAAAAAGGTGCGTTTCCGAAGAAACACACCTTTGCGTTTGTTTAAATATACATTAATTGATAAAAAAAATCAAGGACTTTTACAAAATTAATTTAACTGAATCTTTGCTGTGGGTTATACATGGTGTGATGAATGGTTCACAAAATGAAAAATAAATGGTATGATGGTTCTGCATATTGGTTAGAATTTACTGGCCTTGGTCTGGCTGATACATGGTGTATGCTGACCAGAAATTAGAATGTGAGATATGTATTAACAATATAGGAAAATAATAACAGAGGAAAGATTATGGCGGATGGAATAAGACTTAACAAATATCTCAGCGAGGCGGGCGTGTGCTCAAGACGCGCTGCGGATACACATATAGAGAATGGAAAGGTTACGATCAACGGAGAGACTGCAGTCATGGGTCAGAAGGTCATGCCCGGGGATGTGGTGACATTCATGGGCAGGAAGGTTCAGCAGAAGGATAGGACAGTGATCCTGGCATATAATAAGCCGATAGGACTTACCTGTACAGCGAGCAAGGCTGATCCAGACAACATATTTGATCACATAGATTATCCGATCAGACTTCAGTACGTGGGAAGGCTGGACAAGGACTCCCAGGGGCTACTTCTTCTGACAAATGATGGCGACCTGTCAAATGCCATCCAGAAGTCGGTGAACAACCACGAGAAGGAATACAGAGTGCGGGTGAACCGTGAGATAACAGAGGACTTCATCAGGAAGATGTCGGATGGAGTGCCTATACTTGATACAGTGACAAAGAAATGTAAGGTGCGAAAGATAGATGACAGGTCATTCATGATAGTGTTGACACAGGGCCTCAACAGGCAGATCAGACGAATGTGTGATGCATTGGGCTACAGGGTAGTGAACCTGAAGAGAGTCAGGGTCTGCAACGTGAAGCTTGGCAATATGAGACCTGGAGAGTTAAGGGAGCTCAGCCGCGAGGAAGAGGCAGAGCTGAGACGGATCGTGGGGATGTAGTAGAGAGTGTATATAGGATTTTTTGTGGGGTGTGTATGGAAGATATTAGTAGAAATACCAGTGAAAATATTAAAGAAAATAATGACATCAGTGGCAATAACGATAATGGCAAGATAGCCAGAATTAAAGAACTTGTAAAGCAGCTCAACGATGCTGCAAAGAAATATTATATGGAAGATACAGAGATCATGAGCAATCTGGAATATGATGCTCTGTACGATGAGCTGAGTGCCCTGGAGAAAGAGACCGGGATGGTCATGAGCAACAGCCCGACGGTCAAGGTAGGATATGAGGTCGTCAGTGAGCTGCCGAAGGAGGCTCACGAGCATCCAATGCTTTCTCTTGACAAGACAAAGGATGTAGGTGCTCTTGCGTCATGGCTTGGCGGTCAGAAGGGCGTAATATCCTGGAAGATGGACGGACTCACAGTTGTTCTCACATATGAGAACGGAGAGATGATAAAAGCGGTTACCCGTGGAAATGGTGAGATAGGTGAGGTCATCACGAACAATGCGAAGGTATTTGCAAATGTACCTCATCACATCCCGTACAAGGGCAAGCTGACGATCAGAGGCGAGGCGGTCATCAAATACTCGGATTTCAATGCGATAAATGAGAAGATAACGGATGCGGAATCTAAGTACAAGAACCCGCGAAATCTGTGCAGCGGCTCAGTGAGACAGCTCGATAACAAGATAACAAAAGAGAGAAATGTACATTTCTTCGCTTTTAATTTAGTGGACGGTGAGGATGTGGACTTCCACAATTCATTCAAATATCAGCTTGACTGGTTGGAGCAGCAGGGATTTACCGTGGTAGAACACTACCTGACAGACTCGGCGGCACTTCCTGATAAGGTGAGGGAATTTTCAGAGAAGATAACGGAGAATGACTTCCCATCGGATGGTCTGGTACTCATGCTGGATGATCTGGCATACGGAAGGAGCTTGGGAACCACAGCCAAGTTCCCGCGAAATGCCATGGCGTTCAAATGGGCGGACGAGGAGGCAATCACCCATCTACGTTATGTGGAGTGGAGTCCATCAAGAACTGGACTCATCAACCCGGTCGCTGTATTTGATCCGGTGGAGCTTGAGGGAACAACAGTCAGCCGTGCCAGCATACACAACGTCAGCATACTTAAGTCATTGGCACTGGGCGAAGGTGATGAGATTGCAGTGTACAAGGCGAATATGATCATTCCGCAGATTGCAAGAAATTTAACCATGAGCGGCAATGTGGTCATACCGGCTGCGTGCCCTGCATGCGGAGGAGAGACTGAGATAGTGAGGGAGGAAGGCGGTGCAGCGTCAGGAGTTGAGACTCTGTACTGCACAAACCAGTTCTGCCCTGCGAAGAAACTCAAGTCATTTTCACACTACGTGTCCAGAAATGCGTTGAATATAGATGGGCTCTCAGAGGCGACCATAGAGAAGTTCATAGATGAGAAGATCCTCGAGGAGCTTCCTGATCTGTATAAGCTTGCGGTTCACAGAGACCACATAGTGGAACTCGAGGGATTTGGCGAGAAGTCGTACAACAAGCTTGTGGCTGCGGTGGACGCATCCAGACAGACGAACATGTGGCGTCTTGTCAATGGTCTCGGCATTGCAAATGTCGGAGAGGCGACAGCCAAGCTCATGGCCAAGCATTTTGCAAATGATATGGATGCCATGGAGAAGGCAGATGTGTCAGCATACGTTGAGATAGACGGAATCGGTCAGGTTATAGCAGAGGATATAGTCAGATACTTTGAAAATGAGAAGAATTGTGCTATCATAGATAGGTTGATGGCTGAGCTTACGTTTGTGGATGAGACATCTGATACGGAGCAGGATCTGGTGGGCAAGGTGTTCGTCATAACCGGTTCGCTCACCCATTTTGAAAACAGAAATCAGCTCAAGGAACTGATAGAGAGCAGAGGAGGTCAGGTTACAGGTTCTGTATCTGCCAAGACCTCATATCTTATAAATAACGATGTGAATTCCACATCATCCAAGAACAAGAAGGCGAAAAGCCTTGATGTGCCTATCATATCTGAGGAGGATTTCCTGGGAATGATCGGGCAGTAGAGTAACTGTAGTAAATGGAAAGGAATGAATAGAGATGCCGATAAGAATAGATGATGATCTGCCGGTTAAGAAAACATTGGAGGACGAGAATATATTTGTCATGGGAACAGGAAGGGCGCACAGCCAGGACATAAGGCCCCTTGACATTCTGATACTCAACCTCATGCCGCTGAAGGAGGACACAGAGCTGCAGCTCATGCGAAGCCTGTCAAACACCCCACTTCAGGTGAACATCACGCTTCTTAGAACCATGTCCTACGAGTCCAAGAACGTGACAAAGGGACACCTTGACAGATTCTACGAGGATTTTGACAGCGTAAAGAACCGCAAATGGGACGGTTTCATCATAACCGGAGCACCTGTTGAAAAGATGGAATTTGAGAATGTTGACTACTGGGATGAACTCCGCGAGATCATGGATTGGTCCGAGACAAATGTCACATCGACCATGCACATTTGCTGGGGCGCCCAGGCGGGACTCTACTACAGATATGGTGTGCAGAAGTTCGACCTTCCGCAGAAACTGTCAGGCATATACGAACATCACACCTTCCACAAGAGAACACCGCTAGTTCGCGGTTTCGACGATGTATTCTATGTGCCACACTCAAGATATACCGGTGTGTCCAAGGAGGACATTGTAAACAATGAGCACCTTGAGATTGTAGCCGAGTCGGACGTGGCAGGTCCGTACCTCATAATCGGTGACGGTGGCAAGAACATATTTGTCACAGGACATCCTGAGTATGACGTGCTGACCCTTGACCAGGAGTACCACAGAGACCTCGCCAAGGGCCTGAATCCACAAATCCCAGTGAATTATTACCCGGACAACGACCCTGAAAAGAAACCAGTGAAGAAGTGGAGATGCCACGCGAACACTTTGTATGCGAATTGGCTCAATTATTACGTTTATCAGCTCACACCTTATAAGTGGGAGTAGCATAGGGGACGTTCCTTTTGTAACGAGGAGTGTCCCCGTGTCACGATTAAGATATTGGATGATCTCCTATACAGAAAAATGTATTTTAAGCAAAAGGTGCTACATATCAATGATAAATGTATGCAAAAATGATGTGATTTTCTATATTTTAATACTTTGTGGCTATTAATTGGAGCTTTTTCAAAATTCAGATGGTGTTTTTTAAAACGGAATTAGTTGGGGAATACATAAGATATAAAATTGGGGTACAGCACTATATAGCTGATAATTAAGGCTGATTTTGGAGCAGATTGGGGTCAAAATGGGGTAAAAATAAGACATAAATTGGGGTTAAAAAATCGTTCTTAAAATTTAAAAAAATATTACTATGTGAAACAGATAGGGATTGAATTCATTAAAATAAGCTGATGTATGTTGCAATACACCAGCTTATTTTTTTTCCTTTCGGGGTGCGAGATGCCACTTGTCATCGGCTACGTAGATGAAGGGGGGAGAAAACCTCTTTGATATGTACCTTTGACAAGTAAATAGGACAGGCATATCAGACTAACATATTTCGCCATATAGGTGGCAACATCCCCATACGAGCCAGGATAATTCTCGAAGCAATTGCGTGAGTCCAAGATTAGGAGCCGAGGGTGAGTCATGCTGATAGCAACAGATAAAAATGAAATATGTAGTACGCCCTGCTGAAGCATATTTGTAGATGTATGAATTCGAAGCTGTTTTCATGGGAAAACAAGTGCACAGTTTACTCAAATAAAAATAGAGGTGATGTAAATAGTAGTTACCATATAAAGTTGTTTTTCAAATTATCATTCTTGGAAATTTTCCTGTACTCACTCGGTGTGATCCCTGTTCTTTTTTTGAATATCTTCATAAAGCATATCTCATTTCCGTATCCGCAGAGGTCGGATATTTCCTTAACGGTCATATCGGTGGTCGAAAGATAATATTGTCCTGTCTTGATCTTTGCGGATAAAATATCTTCATAGCAGCTTATCCCGAATTTCCGTTTGTATATTGCCTGAAGATATGACGGACTCAGATTCATTTTTTCAGCAAGCTGATATATATTGCTGTAGCTCCCTGCATTGCTGTAAATATCGGTGCGGAGCATTTCAAGAGCGGAAATGCGGCTTTTATCGCTGTCAGGATTTATGCTGCTTTCGGATATTTTCATAAGTATCATCTGCATAAGCATATTTTCGTACTGTTTCCTGTTGGTCGAATCGGCTACATTTTCACGGCATAATATCGTAAGCAGCTCTTCAATTGCAGGAATATCCGCCGAGGTGATAAGCGTGTCAGTTTTTATCCCATTCATAAGCTCGGTATCGTCCGTATCAAAATGGACAAAGTGATTAACATAACTTCCGCACAGAGTTTTGTAATGCTGCATTGTTCCCTTGCTGTATAAAATGAGGCTGTCGGGAGAAACGGTTATTTCTTCACCGTTTTGTATCAGAACAGCGGAGGTCTTGAAGATAACAAGAAGATCATCTCCCGAACCATCCGGTCTGCATATTTCAAAATTCCCTTTGTGTCTTACGTTCTGACAGACTGTGTTTATATTTATCATATCATCACCTCAAAGTACGAATGGTTAGTATAATAACATTATAAGTCATTGCAATACCAAAGTCAAAGACTTACACTGATAATATAATAATTCAGTATGCAGCGGAGGTATAATATGAAAAAAATATCAATAGTAATAAATGCAGACGACAGGCTCGGACATATCTCTCCCGAGATATACGGACATTTTTCTGAGCATCTCGGAAGATGTATCTACAACGGTATATATGTGGGTGAAAATTCACCTATTCCGAATACAGACGGAATAAGGAATGATATCATCGAGGCGTTCAGAAATATAAAAGCTCCCGTTTTCCGCTGGCCCGGCGGCTGCTTTGCGGAAGAATATCACTGGCAGGACGGTATCGGTGAAAAAGCCTTGCGCCGAAAGATCGTGAACACGAACTGGGGCGGAGTTACGGAGGATAATTCTTTCGGTACACACGAATTTATGCGCTTCTGTGAGCTTGTTGGCTGCAAGCCTTATATAAACGTCAATGTTGGCAGCGGCAGTGTTCGTGAAATGTCCGAATGGATAGAATATATGACCTCAGATGCGGAATCGCCTCTCACAGAGCAGAGAAAGAAGAACGGCAGAGCCGAGCCGTGGAAACTCGAATACCTCGGTGTCGGCAATGAAAACTGGGGCTGCGGAGGAAATATGCGTCCCGAATATTACGCCGACGTTTATAAAAGGTATCAGACGTTTTGCCACAATTATTCGGGAAACAGACTTTACAGAATAGCCTGCGGTCCAAGCTCTGCCGACTATAACTGGACAGAAGTCATGATGAAAAATCTTGACAGCAATAATGTTGATGCTATCGACCTGCATTATTATACGATGCCCGTATGGCCCGAAATGGAATCAGCCACCGATTTTGACGATGAGCTTTATTATAAAACTATCGCTGCAGCGAACTTTTCCGATGAGCTTATCACAAGACATTCGGAGATAATGAATCGCTATGATCCCGAAAAGAAAATAGGACTTGTAATAGGCGAGTGGGGCTGTTGGCATAAGGTAGAAGAGGGTACGAACCCGGGATTTTTATATCAGCAGAATACTATGCGTGATGCTATCGTTGCTGCAATAGAGCTGAATGTTTTTAACAGACACAGCGACCGTGTTGTAATGGCAAACCTTGCACAGGCGGTGAATGTTCTCCAATCGGTCATTCTTACAGAGGACGATAAGATGATAAAAACGCCTACATATCACGTTTTCGACCTTTTTAAAACACACCAAAACAACGAGGCAGTTTACTGCTATACGCAGAACGAAAATATGTCGGAAGGCAAAAATGCTCCGATGATCTCGGTTTCCGCATCGGTGAACGAAAAGAGTATGACCGTTACCGCCGCAAACTGTTCGCTTACGGAAGAGGCTGCTGTTGAATGCAGCATTTTCGGATTTAAAGCATCATCGGTTTCGTGCAGGATACTTACAAACGAGGCGCACAGCTATAACGACTTCGACTGTCCCGACAGGGTGAGCATTACCGAGCATACGGCAGTCATCAAGGATAATGTTTTAAAGCTGAATATTCCGCCTTGTGCTGTTGTGGAATGTGTTGTTGACTAAATATTGGGGCATATTCACAGTGCATTTCGTCTTTATAATAAAAATATAAGCATAAGAGCTGCGTTTCATTAAAGAAGCGCAGCTCTTTGTTTTAGGAGTAGGAGTGGGGACGTTCCTTTTGTAACGAGGAGTGTCCCCGTGTCACGATTAAGACAGGTGACACTCCTTGTGACAGATGGACACTCTTCAAGACAGAAGGAACGTCCCAAAAGTGCGCGGTGGGAGAATTTCCGTACATGGCTTATGATAATCTGTGTTCAGAAGCAGGGAAATGAAATCAGTTAAGTGATAAATTACCAAATCTGAAAGGAGACATAAGTTATGAGTAAGAAATATTTTACGATTGCAGGATGTAATCACTACTATGGAAATGAGTATATGAAAAAGGGCATGAAGGTGAAACTTGTTAAGGAACCTGATAATGAATATGATCAGGAAGCAATACAGGTGAAAATCAAAGGCCTCGGCAAGGTTGGTTATGTGGCAAACAGTTCATATACAGTCAAGGGAAAATCAATGAGTGCCGGAAGACTGTATGATAAGATAGGCAAAAAGGCTAAGGCGAAGATAGTATTTATACTTGATGACAGTGCGATATGCGAAGTGACGGATGATGGACTAGCTGGTAAATAAAAAGATACCTGGATGGCTATTATAAAAGAGAGAGGTGGATTGTATGAAGAACAATTCAGTTGGCGGAAAGATCTTAATTGTTGTGATTATAATAGGTATCTTGTATATCATCGGCAGTTCAGTGGATGCAAGCAAATCAAAGTGCGTTAAATCAGGATGCAATAATGAGCGGTCATCAGGAAGTGCTTACTGTATTTTACATAAACCATATGAAAACTCATCGTATAAGAATTCATATAGCAGCACCACAAGAGCTACGACAGAAAGTACGACTGAAGTTACGACAAAGACAACTGAGAGAGCAACTACCAGTGCTACTACAAGGGAAGAACCGACTACCAGAGCTTGGAAGGATAACAATTCATATAAAAATAATACATCTGGCAATCTATACAAGTCATACGATGATGGATATGATGACGTGTACATGGAGGGGGATTATGATGATGACAGATATAACAGAGATTCGGATTACGCTGATGGTGTGGACGATGCTATAGAGGATGATTATGAAGAGGGAGATGGAGATTGGTAGTATATTTTATGTTGTATTTCAGAGTAAAATAAATAATTGCAGTTTAAAAATATAAGAAAACACTTTATAGATTTGGCTGAATTAAAAAATAAGTTTATATTATATAATAGAATATGGTCAGTTGTTAGTATAGGGGACGTTCCTTTTGTAACGAGGAGTGTCCCCGTGTCACGATTAAGATATTGGATGATCTCCTATACAGAAAAATGTGTTTTAAGCAAAAGGTGCTACATATCAATGATAAATGTATGCAAAATGATGTGATTTTCTATAATTTAATGACTTTGTGGCGATTAATTGGTGTTTTTTCAAAATGAAGATGGTGGTTTTAAAACGGAATTAGTTGGAAAATACATAAGATATAAAATTGGGGAACAGCACTATATAGTTGATAATTTAGGCTGATTTCGGAGCGAATTGGGGGCAAATGGGGTCAAAAAATCGTTCTTAAAATTTAAAAATTTAAAAAAATATTACTATGTGAAACAGATTGGGATTGAATTCATTAAAATAAGCTGATGTATGTTGCAATACACCGGCTTATTTTTTTGCTTTCGGGGTGCGAGATGCCACTTGTCATCGGCTACGTAGATGAAGGAGTGAGAAAACCTCTTTGATACGTACCATTGACAAGTAAATAGGACAGGCATGAAGAATAAAGCTACGGAGATAGTGAATGAAATAAAAAGCAGAGGCAAAGAGGTCTTAAGTAAGGTTACAGAGTTTTGGGGAGTGAAGCAAAAACTTGAAAATATCCGGGACAAGATTAGAGGTGGTATTTCAGAGACAAATGAGACTTTGGCAAGAATCGAGGGATTTGCGGAGGGCATGACAGCTTCTAACGATATGTTTGTAAATAGCTTCCGGATGCTTATGGGAAAAGAACGGAAGAACTATAAAGACAATATGTTTGTCAAAATTGATTCATCTGTACTGAAAGGTCCATGGAAGTGGCAGAAGAAAGTATATCAGAGTCTTGAACACCATATAGACGTGGCTATTGATAAGTTGCGTCCCCTTTTTGCGTAGTAAGAATGCAGGTAATGAATGTACTGAAAAACGGACATGACATTTTGTAGTATGTAGATATCTAGAAAGTAAAAATTCAGACGAAGATAGAGGAGGAACAGACATGACAGATAATGTAAAAAAAGAATTGGAACTTCATGTAAGAGAACTACAGCATTCTATAGATAATATAGTTCCCTACGCAGATACTACGGAAGATGTTGTTAAGATGAATTTTGAATCAATTAGATTGTTAGTTGATTATTGTGAAGGATTATCTTTAGAGGGTGAACCGGCAATGACAAGATGGAGAAGAGAGAAATTTAAAGAAAAATAGATTAAAACCTGCAACATATGATAGGTAGACGGCAAGGGGAATGGCATTTCACTAATATTTCAGACATATGGTGTGATGGTGATTGGAATTTGGAAAAATAGGAGGTGGCTGTTATGCATATTTTAGCATGTTTGCTGTTATTCGTATTTGGCTCTATTGCGGCGGCTTGCAAGGGAGACTTTTCAGGCCTTGAGGCATTAGGAAAAGGAATAGGTTTTCTTGTGCTCTTATTTGTTATGTTATGGCTTTTTACGCAGCCAGTCCTGCTTGTTATAGTAATTATTATTCTTGTGGTAGTAGTTTTTATATGTAATTCATAGCAATAGGAGAATCAGATGATATTATATGCCGAAAAATATGGAAATTGCATGATTATTGTAGCCATAATTCCGTGATGGTGAGAAGTAATGAGTATATTTTGTCGCCTGGGACGTGACAAATTATTTCTTTACACCATGTATAATAATAGAAAAGGTGCGAAAGGTGGTGTTATATATGCCGAGTAAGGAGTTACTTGAGGATGTAGGAAAGTACATAGATAAGTACTATCGCCCTGAGATGGACGATATAAAAATGGATAAAGAAATGAGATCTATTTTTGATAAGATTTCATTATTCAGAGAAAAAAGAAAACAGCTCAAAAATAAAGAAAATACTGAGAACCAAATTGAGATTGATGAATCAATGGCAGAGGAATTTGATGAGTCTACGATGGATAAAGTAAAGTTCACAAAATCCATGTCTTCAACAATTGCAACTAATAGAAATATTGATGATTTGATGAATCATATGGAGGAGACTTTTTCGCAGAGACTGCTTAGAATGATTGATGAAAGAGATCTAACAGATTCACAAGTTTACACAAAAGCAGGTGTAGATAGAAGACATTTTTCAAAGATAAGGAATGATATCTATTATACACCAAGTAAAAAGGTTGCCTTGGCATTTTCTATTGCACTGGAATTATCACTTGATGAAACAAAGGATCTTCTTGGTAGTGCAGGGTTTGCTCTGTCAAGAAGTTCAAAAACGGATATTATAGTGGCTTATTTCTTAGAAAACAAAATATATGATATGTTTGAAATAAATGACGTATTAGATGCATATGGAGAAGCTGTTTTTAAATTGTGAAATAATGATTTGTCGCCTATTATGCGACCAGCTCTGTTAGTTTCGCAGATATAATGTGATTACAATAAACCGAAGGAGGTAAATCACATGAATGCGGAATTAACAGAGCTGGTTTTTATTTTGGACAGAAGTGGTTCAATGGGTGGACTGGAGATCGACACAATCAGCGGATTTAACGGGATGATAGAGAGGCAGAAAAAAGAAGGAGAAAAAGTTAATGTGACTACAATCCTTTTTGATGATGAGGTGGAAATCATTCATGATCGTTTTCCAATTGATGCAGTTCAGCCGTTGACGGATAAAGAGTATTATGTCCGGGGGTGTACAGCATTGCTTGATGCAGTAGGACAGGCAATTAACAAAATTGACAATGTGCAGAAACATTTGCCGGAGAAACATCGTGCCGGAAAAGTATTGTTTGTAATTACCACAGATGGATTAGAAAATTCCAGCACAGAGTTCAATTACAATGATATTAAGCGAATGATTGAAGCAAAGAAAGAGTGCGGATGGGAGTTCTTATTCCTCGGAGCTAATATTGATGCCGGCAAAGAAGCAGAAAAAATCGGAATTGAAAGAAACAGGTCTGTAACATATGAGAATGATCATGATGGAGTAGCACTCAATTACGAGGCTGTTGGCAGAGCAGTGAGAGGCGTTACAAAAAGCAGAACATGTAGTGTAGAACTTGATGATACCTGGGCAGATGATATCGCAGAATATCATGAGAAGTCAGAAAAAAGGTAGGTGATATTCATGGTAGATACAAGAGAAATGAAAAAGATACTTCGTAATAACGGATATGAATATCAAAGATGCAAAGGCTCACATTTTATGTATTCAAACGGTATTTATACGGTTGCAGTTAATAAAGATCTAAATGCAATGGTAGCAAAAAGAATAATTAAGCAGTACCACCTGCAGGTATCAGGTGTGTAAGAAGGGAGAACAATTTTATGGCAATGATTGTATGTCCGCATTGTGGAGAACAGGTATCAGAAAAAGCAAAGAAGTGTGTGCATTGCGGTGCAATATTGATACCAGAAGAGAAGAAGCATTGCATGGAATGCGGTGCTGAACTCGAAGAGGGGGTGACAGAGTGTCCGAATTGTGGCTGCCCGGTAGATGATACACTAGGGCAGGAAGCAGATGAAAAGCCGCAAAAGGTAGAGGTAACAGGGGTAAAAGTGACTAAGAAGCTCAAGACTGTCATTGGAATTATAGTAGCATTAATGATAATAGGCAGTGTAACAGCAGTTGCGATAACAGAGTATCAGAAGAAAAAAGAAGCAAAGGAATATGCGCAAAGAGTTGAAGAATACTCAGATAATCTAGAACTTGCAACTTTTACCATGTTGTCTGGTGCAGGCGATGCAGAATCAAGTGCAAACTTGATTAAACAGGTCTGGTATAACGCCATTTATGAGAAACAGGATGATGAAACAGATAAGTATACCAAACCGGATGGATATTTTGTATCTGATTTTAATGATGCATTAGGAAATTTGTATTCGGATGAAAGTTTCAGCAGGAAGATAAGTAGTATAAAGGACAATCAAGATACCGTAGGCGGATTGATGAAGGAACTAAAAAATCCACCTGACGAATATAAGGAGGCATATGATGCACTTTCTGTGTTTTATGAAGCATACATATCGCTCACGAATTGTGCTATAGATCCATCTGGCAGCTTACAGACGTATTCAAGCTCTTTCAATGATGCTGATACGAATACACTTAATGCTTATAAATCAATGGAGTTGTATCTTGATGACTGATTTAATTATCCCCTAGGATGACAGCAGGGGATGTGTGGATAAAAGAGTTCTATGGAGACTAGCGGATCAAAACAGTTTAGTGACTAAACATTGTGTAAGGGTTAGTTACTAAACTGTTCTAGTTCTCAATGACAAATATGATATTAATCCAGCGTGGGTTTTCGTATTTTTAAAGTTTCTATACTGTGCTTTCTGATTTCTTCTGGAACTTTGTGAACAATTGCTTTCTCGGGCATTTCTACCACCTCTTTTTCAGATTTCGTATCTCGATAATTATATAATAATACGACATTCCATAAAAATAAACATGAATAAAGTTCGCAAGAAATTGCGATGTATTTGTTGTGGAATTCTACAAATTATAATATAATTTTACCATGGGTTTTAAACCATGTTTAGCATGAAGATATTATATATATCCGCGAGGTGTGAGATGAAAGTTAGTTATAACAAGTTATGGAAGTTATTGGTAGACAGAAAAATGAGCAAAGCTGATCTTCGCAAGGCTATAGAGATAGCTCCAAATACTTTGACGAAAATGCGTAAGGATGAGGAAGTATCCATGAGTGTACTCCTTAAGATAGCTACATACTTAGATTGTGATATTAGTGATATATGTGAGTTTGTAAAAGAGAATAAAGAATAATTGGCTGGGAGAACAAAATGGCAGATGTAGTATATAGTGCAGGACTTACATCAAAATTATTCTGGTTACAGGAGTCAAGGAAGACCGCAGGATATATTTTGAATGGATATAGCAAATCAGATATAAAAAAAATTGCGTGGCAGGAAAATATTTACCAAGTGAAGGCTGAATATAGAGCGTATGAGGTATTAAATGGTACATATAGACGAGTTGCAGCTTTACCTGAAGCGGTATTACAGATATTTATAACTTGTGATGTAGAGACAGCAAAGATTATAAATTTAATTGCGATATTATTGGATAGCAGATTATTTTTTGACTTCCTTCATGAAGTATATGATGAAAAGATTCGATTGGGAGAGAAAGAAATTACAGACCGGGATCTGAATGTATTCTTTTCAGATAAAGCGTTGCAGAGTGATGTGGTGGCTGGATGGACGGATATAGCAGTACGGAAACTGAAACAGTGCTTTACTAGAATGATGTTTGAGGCGGGATTGCTTGAAAGTAGTGCAAAACCAAGAACAATCAAGCCAATTCACATTGACTATCGTACAGAGGAATTGCTGACTGCAAATGGACTGGGAGAATACATGAAAGCTGTGAAAGGAGTCTGAGCATGGCAAAGTTAAGTTTGGATGATAGACTGAATCAGATAGAAGACAAAATATCAGAGAAGTCGTTTAGAGAGAATAAAGGACTTGGAAATGAAGTCGGATATTATATATTCGATTATGATCCAAGAGAGGAGTTGTATGTGAGAAATCATATAACATACCTTAAGGATAGAATAAACAACGGGAACAAGGATTTCAGAATAGTTGAGTTTGACCTGTTTCATCTGATGATTCAGATATTGCAGGAAGAAGGGTATCTGGAAGCATTCTTTGATTTGGAAAAGGAGAATGGATTCTTTGATATGGCAGACAGCCTGGTAGAAACTTTGGGACTGGACGAGACAAATGAATTGAATCTTATCGTTTCGAAAATATTGCAGGAAGATTTGACGGATAGTGTGGTATTTCTTACCGGAGTAGGCAAGTGCCATCCGATAATCGCAAGCCACAACATCTTGAATAACCTGCATCAGGTGCTTGACACTGTTCCAGTTGTGCTCTTCTATCCAGGAGAGTACAGTGGGCAAGATCTAAAATTATTTGGAACTATGGACTCACGCAATTATTACAGAGCATTTCGTTTAGTGTAGGGGAGGAAAACAATGCAGATAAAGAATATGTTTGAAAAGCAGATTGACCGTGACATCAAAGGAGTTATTAAAGTAGGTCAGTCGGATGAAGAGAATGTATATCAGGAGTTAGATGAATATGTAGTGACTAAGGAGCTTCTGAAGCATTTCAGGGATTTCTTCAACAATTATGAAAAGGGTGTAGATGGATATACAGATAAGATGGGTGTCTGGATTTCCGGATTCTTTGGAAGTGGTAAATCTCACTTCCTAAAAATACTGTCTTATTTATTAAAAAACAGCACAGTAGAAGGTAAAAGAGCCATTGAGTATTTTACAGATGGTAAAAAAATAGAAGATCCGATGCTTATTGCAGAGATGACAAAGGCTGGAACAATTGAGTCAGATGTCATGCTTTTCAATATTGATTCAAAGGGTTCTGCAAAGGTAGGCTCCGGCAAGGAGGCTATCGTTGAAGTGTTTATGAAGGTGTTCAATGAGATGCAGGGATATTGTGGTTCCATTCCTTATCTTGCAGAATTTGAACGTCAGTTGGATAATGAGGGCAGATTTGAAGAGTTCAAAGAGAATTTCGAGGCAAATGCAGGTGCACCTTGGGAGAAAAAGAGACAGGCATTTGCAGTTATTCAGGATAAAGTAGTAAAGACATTAGTCGAGATGAATTTCATGAGTGAGGAGGCAGCCCGTAACTGGTGCAAGAATGCAAAGGGTAACTATGACCTCAGTATCGAGAAGTTTGTATCACTTGTGCAGGAGTATTGTGCGAAGAAAGGACCGAATCATCATATTATCTTCTTAGTTGATGAAATCGGTCAGTATATTGCAGATGATACACAGCTTATGCTCAATCTCCAGACAATTGTGGAAGACCTTGGAACAGCCTGCAAAGGTAAGGCATGGGTTATCGTAACGAGCCAGGAGGATATTGATTCTATTACAAAGACAAAGGGAAATGACTTCTCTAAGATTCAGGGACGTTTTGATACGAGACTTTCTCTTTCAGCATCCAATGTTGATGAAGTAATCCGTAAGCGTGTGCTTGCAAAAAATGATACAGCAACACAGACGCTTAGACTTCTCTATGAGCAGAAAGAATCCATTATTAAGAATCTTATAACATTTACAGCGGATACAGCAGACAAGAAGCTGTATGCAGATAAGGCGGATTTTGCAGACTGCTATCCGTTCATACCATATCAGTTCAATCTTTTGGGACAGGTACTTACTGCGGTCAGAACACATGGCGCTAGTGGAAAGCATCTGTCTGATCAGTCACGTTCTATGCTTGCACTGTTTCAGGAGTCGGCAATCAGAGTAATGGATAAAGAGGATGGAGTATTGGTTCCGTTTAGCTTCTTCTACGATCCATTGCATAAGTTTATTGATCACCAGCATAGTCAGGTAATATCAGATGCAGAAAATAACAGTAAGCTGGATGAGTTCGATGTAGAGCTTTTGAAGGTTCTCTTTATGATTAAATATGTCAAGGAAATCAAGGCAAATGTAGATAATCTTACTACACTTATGATTTCCAATATTGATGATGACAGGATTGAAGTCCGTTCTAAGATTGAAGAATCATTAAAGAAACTGATTAAAGAGACACTTGTACAGAAGAATGGTGAAATATACATTTTCCTGACAAATGAAGAGCAGGAAATCAATAATGCCATCAACAATGAGTCAGTAGAGATGGGAGAAATCATCGGAGAGGCTTCTACAGTTATCTTTGAGGAAATCTATACAGAGAAGAAATACCGTTACAGCAGCCGTTACTTATTCCCATTCAACCAGAAGGTGGATGATCGATTCTTCAAGGGCAATCAGTCTAACGATATCGGAGTGACAGTTATCACACCTTATGGCGGAGATTATGCAGACTCTGCACTTCGTCTGCTCTCAGCACAGGAAAACAGTGTGATTGTGAAGCTGCCAAATGACAGTACATTCCTTGATGAGATTACGGAATCCATCAAGATATATAAATTCCTTAATAAAAATGCGTCCGGAGCCAGAGGCAGCTTTGACAGTATTCGCAGGGCGAAAGAAGATGAGCGTATTGAGAAGAAGGATAGAATCAGAATATTTATTGAGGATGCATTAAAAAATGCTGACATCTATGTAAATGGCGATAAGGCAACCATTTCAGCTAAGGAGCCGGCAACAAGAATCAATGAAGCACTCGGTAAGCTCGTAGCAATGAAATACAATAAGCTTACCTATATGGAGACAGCACCGGAGCTTTCAGATATTAGTGCTATCTTTAAGCATAGCGATGGTCAGATGAGTTTCCTTGGCACAAGTGATACCACACCAAATAAGCTTGCGTTAGAGGAAGTGGTACAGGTAATTGGATTAAACAATGTCAGACATATGAAGACATCCCTCAAGTCATTACAGGATAAGTTTGGTGCAGCACCTTATGGATTTGATCCAAAGGATGTGCAGTGGCTTGTTGCAATGCTGTTCAAGCTGGGAAGAGTGTCTCTTACTCTTAACAGTCAGAGCCTGTCATTACTTTCAACGAATTCGGATGAACTGGTCAGATATATTACAAAGCGAGAGTATGTAGAGAAACTCTTGATAGACATCAGAGAAAGAGCAACTGACGGACAGATTCGCTCCGCAAAAGAAGTTATGAAGGATTACTTCGGATTTACTGTATCCAGTGATGATGATGACAAAATCATGAGCAGCTTCAAGAGCAGAGCAAAGGATAAAGTTGAAGTTTACGATGACATCCTTGTAGAGTACAGAATCAATCCAAAATATCCTTGTAAGCGACTGATGGAAGAGGCTAGAAAGAGACTTGCTGAAATCCTTGATATCAATGAGCCTACAGAGTTCTTCAAGACAGTAGATAAGAAGAGAGATGACCTGCTTGACGATGCAGAAGATACTGCACCTGTATTTGATTTCTTTAAGGGAGATCAGAAAAAGATTTTTGAAGAGGCAGTGAAGAACCTTGCATATTTTGGCAACAGTAAGACTTATGTAAGTGATCAGGAGCTGTTAAAAGTAGTTGAAGAGATAGAGACTATCGTAAAGGACAGCAAGCCTTTTGGTAAGATTCAGAGATTACCGGAATTAAATAAGAGATTTGAAGAGCTTCATATGGGATTGCTTGAAAAGGAAGCAGCAATCATGGATCCATTAGTACATGATGACTTCCTTAAAGTGAAAGAGGTGTTGGATACTAAGCCTTTTGCAGAAGTACTCCGTCCTCGTATCAATCAGAGATTTGATGAGATCTGGGAGAAACTCAGAACATCCAGTGATATTGCTGCAATTAAGAATATCAAGCTGGAAAGTGACACTTTAAAAATCAAGTGTCTGGATGAGATAGATGAATATGAGAGGGCACATCAGCCTGCACCGGAATCACCTGTCGCACCGGTAGTACCAGGTAAAGAGCCGATTGATCCTACACCGGTACAGACTAAAGTAAAGACCAAGAGACGTAAGAATGTTTCCATCAGTAATGTAGCAGGGGCTAGAACATATTCGATAGAGTCAGAGCAGGATATTGATAAGTTTCTTGCTGAGATGAAGCAGAAACTGATGAATGAACTGGAAGAAGACACAATAATTACATTGAGCTGATAAGCTTGATTGGAGGATATAGCACATGAACAAAAATGCAATTAAGAAATTTGCAATAGATGCAAGAAATAAGCTGATAGCATCCGTTACGGATAAAGCCGGTATGCTTGGAATTACACCGGATAATTGCAGTGAAGCAATCACAAAAGGTGCAGATTTTGAGGTATACAAGACAGCGGCAGGAACAGAGGTAACACTTAACAAAAAACAGTGTGAGCAGAGAAGAAAACTTGTAGACCAGATTCATGCAAGAGGCTTTGAAGCGGTAGTGGAAGAAGTGGCATATACATGGTTTAACAGAATCTGTGCTATCCGTTTTATGGAAGTAAACGACTATATGTATCCTGTAAGAGTTCGTGTGCTTTCTTCTGAAAAAGAAGGAAAGAATGAGCCGGATGTGGTAACTATGGCTCCGGATATTGACTGGGAGTTCACTGATAAAGAGAGAGAAGAAATCATTGATGCCAAAATGAATAACAGGCTTGATGACTTATTCAAGATGCTCTTTATCAAGCAGTGTAATCTGCTTCATGAAGTGTTACCAGGCCTTTTTGAAGAGACAGAAGATTATACAGAAATGTTGCTTAACATCTCATTTACAAATGAGGATGATGTAATTCGTATGCTGATAGATGATAAGAGGGGAATTCCAGAAGAAGATTTTAACGTAAATACGATTGGAGAAGATGGACAGCCTACCGGACAGGTGGAGATTATAGGGTGGCTATATCAGTATTACAATACAGAATTAAAAGATGATACTTTTGCAAAATTGAAAAAGAATGTAAAAATCACAAAAGAGAGAATACCTGCAGCAACACAGCTTTTCACTCCGGACTGGATTGTTCGTTATATGGTTGAAAACTCTGTAGGTAGAATCTGGATTGAACATTTGCGAGCAGTTGATCCAAGTACAGATGAAAAGGCAACAGCTGAGAAATTTGGATGGAAATATTATCTTCCAGAAGCAGAGCAGGAAGAGGCTGTTAATGTAAAATTGGCAGAAATCCGTACTACATATAAAGACCTGAAACCAACAGACATTACCTGTATTGATCCATGCATGGGAAGTGGACATATCTTGATTGCGATGTTTGATGTGCTAATGGATATCTATGAAAGTGCCGGATATGATAAGAGAGAAGCGGCATTTGATATTGTAGAGAATAATATCCATGGACTGGATATCGACCAGCGAGCATATCAGTTGGCATACTTCGCAGTTATGATGAAGGGACGTGGATACAATAGAAGATTCCTGCGAGGAAGAGATGGAAAGCCAGAACCGAAAGTCTATGCGATTGTAGAGAGTAATGAAATTAATCGGAATCATCTGCAGTTCTTCGGAACACATTTAAGTGAGATGGAACGGAATCTGGCAACCATGCAGATTGAAGGATTGCTGGATACATTTAAAAATGCCAGAGAATATGGATCTATTTTAAACGTAGATGTATGTGATTGGGAGGTGCTGGAAAGATTTGTAGATGATTTAAGTACAACGGGACAGATTTCATTTGAGAGTGTAGGAAGCGAAGAAACACAGAAAAATTTGCAAAAATTAGTAAGAGTAGCACGAAATTTGGAACAGAAATATGATGCAGTAGTGACGAATCCACCGTATATGGGAAATAGTAGCATGAGTGCCAAACTATTAGAATTCATAAAGAAATGCTATCCAGACAGTAAAAGTGATATGTTTGCAGTTTTTATTGAAAGTTGTCGGACAATGACAAAGCATTTTGGGTATCAGGCTATGATTACACAGCACGCATGGATGTCGTTAGCCAGTTACGAAAAATTAAGATATAAACTACATGATATGAGCATTGTTAATATGGCACATCTTGGGGCAAGAGCCTTCGAAGAAGTAAGTGGAGAAATGGTTCAAACTACGAGCTTTGTATTTCATAATGTGAAAATTGAAAAACGTGAGGGTGTATATTATCGATTGGTTGACCAAGCTACTGCTGCAGAAAAAGAAAGAGCATTTTTGTCAGGAGAATATTGTTATAATGCTAGACAAGATAGCTTTGAACGAATACCAGGTGCACCTGTTTCAGCGTATGTGGCTGGAGACACTTTGGCTATGCTATATGAAAAAGGGAAAATAATTGATGATGTTGGAAAAGTAAAAATTGGTATGGGAACAGGAAATAATGATTTATTTCTTAAATTATGGTGGGAGGTAAATAATCTTACCATAGATTATACGATGAAAGATGCATCATTGATA
The DNA here is from genome assembly GCF_040915325.1 of Coprococcus sp. RTP21281st1_F1_RTP21281_210402. NCBI lineage: Bacteria > Bacillati > Bacillota > Clostridia > Lachnospirales > Lachnospiraceae > Coprococcus > Coprococcus sp. RTP21281st1_F1_RTP21281_210402. Next base: position 415,463 of record NZ_JBCPDQ010000001.1, on the reverse strand, counting down.
ACTGTTGGAAGCAAGAAGTACTATCCGTATAGCAAGGGTGGGGAACGAAAAAGATGGTATGGAAATCAAGAATATGTTGTATGGTACGATGAAGCCGGACAAAATCAGATGAAACAGACATCTGGACATCGTGAAAATGGAGGTTATGATTATTATTTTCACAAAGGAATGACTTGGACATATAGTACAATGGCTGCTTTTGGCGCTCGCGTTATGCCAGAAGGTTTTGTATTTGATGTAAATGGATCCTCCCTTTTCTTGCCAGAAAAGTATTATAATTATGTATTGTGCTTTTTGCAGTCATGCGTGGGAAGATTTATTATTGATTCAACAAAATCTGCTTTTAGTATTCAAGCTGGGACTATAAGAAATTTGCCAATTATTGGAGAAACAAATGATGAAATAGAAGACTTGGCAAAGAAATGTATAAGAATATCTCGTGAAGATTGGGATTCATTTGAAACATCATGGGATTTTAAGAAACATCCTTTTGTAACGGGTAATTTTGTGACCATAAAGGAAGCCTATGAAAAATGGCAGTTAATAACGGATGAGAGAATTGATAGACTTAATAAAAAAGAAAGAAGAATAAATGAGATTTTTATTGATAAATATGAACTTACAAATGAACTTTCACCAGATGTCAATATTGAAGATGGTACATTACATGTGCCAGATTTGAATAGAGAAGTTCGTTCGTTTATTTCCTATTCTGTTGGATGTATGTTTGGACGATACACTCCAGATAAAGAAAGAGTTGTTTATGCAGGTGACGAATGGGATAGTAGCAGATATAAATTGTTCTTACCAGATGAAGATAACTGTATACCCATTACAGACGAGGAATATTTTTCTGACGATATAGTAACTCGTTTTGTAGAATTTGTTAAAACAGTTTATGGTACAGACACATTAGAAGAAAATCTTGATTTTATTGCAAATGTATTAGGTAATAAAGGTGATACATCCAGAGAAGTCATTCGTAACTATTTTTTGAAAGATTTTTATGCAGACCATTTGAAAGTATATCAGAAGCGTCCTATTTACTGGATGTTCGACAGTGGAAAGCAGAATGGATTTAAGGCACTTATTTACATGCATCGATACGATGCAGACACAGTTGGCAGAGTAAGAACAGATTATCTTCATAAGGCACAGAAGTATGTAGAAACTGCAATGCAGAGTGCGCAGTATACGATTGACAATGCGACATCTGCATCAGAAAAATCAAAAGCCACAAAGGCAGTAACAAAGTACACTAAACAGCTTGCGGAGATGAAGATATATGATGAAGCCATTGCACATGTAGCTAATCAGAGAATTGAGATTGACTTGGATGATGGTGTAAAGGTAAATTATGCGAAGTTCCAAGGTGTGGAAGTAGCACAGGAAGGCAAGAAATCATTAAAGATTGATCTTTTAGCAAAAATATAATGTAAAATCTTCTTGGTTAATTGATATATGAATTATTGGCTGAAAGAGCCTAAGAAGTCATTGCATTAAGTCAGATAGATTGTCTGTACAATTAGGAAGGAAGCATGGAATATGTTGCAAATTATATCTGGGAAATTTTTTGAAGATGGGGAAATAGTACATAACGAATGTAATGGAATTTTATATTCTAATGTTGCCTTTCATTCCATGCACCCTATAGAATACGAAAATATAAAAATAAATACAGTGGATTGGCATCCTGGATATCCTTGTTATGTTATTTCATATGATAACTGTATTGAACACACTCCTAAAACAAGTATACTTGTAAAAATTGGGGATAATGTTGTAATTGAACAGTTAAAATATATTTTATCATTTTCATTAAATGCAATATTTGATGAAAGTGAGTCAGTGATAGAGAATCTTTGCAGAAGAGGAAATGCTCATGACAATTATATATCCTCTTATGTGACAGAAACATTTGATAAGGAGCGAAACTTTACTGGAGAAGATTGGAAATATAGCATTCAATTTTATAAAAAAATGATGCATTTGGCTCGTGACGAATATAAGATAGTCATGAGATGTTTAGCTGCATATCATGCTTCATTTAGTGTGTTTAGTAAGGATATATCACTGTCATATAGCATTCTTGTTTATGCTTTAGAGACTTTGTCAGAAAACTTTGATGAGTATACCACTTCTTGGAGCGACTATGATCAGAACACTAGGAAAAAATTGGAGGCTTTATTAGATAAAGTTGAAGATAATGTTGCAGAAGAAATAAGAAATATTTTAGTTTCTAATGAACACTTGAAATTATCAAGGAGATTTGCTCAATTTATTTTGAAGTATTTAGATGATGATTATTATAAAGCAATAGATAAACGTCAAGGTTCAGAAGAAGAAGTTAAACAGGCAGTCGTAAAAACTTATATATTTAGATCCAAATATGCACATGAATTAAAACCGATAATGAAGCAATTAATGGATGCTGGAATATCTGCCAATTCAGAAATATTTGAGTTTCAACATGAGGTATTTTTTACATACTCAGGCTTGTTAAGACTTGTCCGTACAGTTATAACGAATTTTGTTAATTCAAGAAATGTTGTGGAAAAGGAAGAATATGCATGGTATGACGATTTGCCGGGCACGATGAGTGTAGAGCTACATCCTAATTTATGGCTAGGTAAAAGCAATGATTTTAATTTTAGAAATATAGATAGGAATCTCGAGGCATTATTATATTGCATAGAAACTGAGCATAAAGTTCCTGAAATGAATGAACTTGTTGAAAATTATATGACTAATATTCTTAGCATAAAGGAGTCAGATCGATGTACAGCATATGTTCTGTCGTGGATATATGTAAACATTGTTCAGGGATTAGACAATAACTTTGCGGATAAAATAAAAAAATTATTAGATAAGCATTCTGAAACAGTAAATAAATGCTGTATCGCAACAATTATAGGCAATAGTTTTGGAATGAATACAGGATGTTTTGATTTAGAAGAAGTAGTAACGGTTATAAATAACTATAATAAGAGTAAATTTAAAAAGAATAGATTGAAAATTCATAGTAGGATAGAAAGCAGAATTTATATTGCAATTGCTCGCAGCTATAAAGATGAAGACAATAATAGCTGTAAATATTGGTATAAAAAGGCATATAGAAATGCTGTTAATGATAAAGAATTGCAGAGTGAAATTTTGAAAGAAATTGAACTGATAAAAATATAGTCAGGAGGTTTGGCGATTGAAGGAAGAGATTCTAAAAGAATTAAATATTAAAGAAGACCATGAACGAGAATGCAAATTAGCAACTGGTGGACTTCCGGAGAGTATATGGGAAACCTACTCTTCCTTTGCTAATACAAATGGTGGCACGATTCTGCTTGGAATAAGGGAACACAGAGATTCTTTTACAGTTGAAGGATTGACAGACAAGCAGATTGTAAAATATCAGAAAGACTTTTGGAGTACATTGAATGACAGGAATAAGGTGTCAAAGAACATCTTACTGAATCATCATGTCAGACCTGTGACTGTCGGAGAAAAGAAAATATTAAGAATTGATGTTCCTGCGGCAGACAGGCACGATAAGCCGGTATACATTGGGACAGATCCGATGAAAGGTACTTATAAAAGAGATTATGAAGGCGACTTTCTTTGTACTGAAGAGGCAGTCCGTGCGATGTTTGCTGACCAGAGAGATGTATCTGGTGATGTGGAAGTGCTGGATGAGTTTGGATTGGAAGTGCTGAATCAGGATACAATAAAAGGTTATAGAATTATTTTTGAACAGCTTCACAGTGGACATCCTTGGAATGCTTTGGAAAATGATGAGTTCCTTATGAAATTAAGGGCAGCAGCAAAGAATAAAAATGGTACATTATCTCCAACGATAGCAGGATTATTATTCTTTGGAGAGGCTTATCATATTACGGAGATTTTTCCGAATTATTTTCTGGATTATCGTGAGGAATGCGATGATAAAGCGGTACGCTGGTTATTCCGGACACATTCAAACGAAGGTGATTGGAGCGGCAATATATATGACTTTTTCTGCAAGGTTCGTACCAGAATGGACGATGATGTAGCAGTTCCATTTGCAAACAGACGAGATGGATATCGTGTAGATAGAGTGGATGTGCATGATGCATTGGAAGAAGCATTGGCAAATGCACTGGCACATGCAAATTATTACGGTAGACGAGGAATTCTTGTTGTTAAAAAGGGTAAGGAACTTAGCATTTCCAATCCAGGTACTATCAGGGTAACAAAAGAGGAATTTTATGCAGGTGGCAATAGTGATCCACGAAATCCGAATATCTTAAAAATGTTTGGGTTTGTAAATGTCGGTGAGCGTGCCGGAAGTGGTGTCGATAAGATTATGACAGCATGGGCAGAACAAAATTGGAAAAAACCGGAATTTGATTTCTCAGAGCGCAGTGACCGGGTAACATTAAAGCTCGAAGTTGGACAAGTGGTATATATTCCAAGTGCTGCTGATATCAGAAATGAAAATATAAATCACGCAATAGCAACTGCTGTGTCAAAAGAAGAAAAAATACTTGAGTATATCAGGCAGAATGGAAGTATTTCTTCTCAAAAAGCTGCTGATATAGGTGGTTATAAGTCAAAGACAGGAGCAAGAAAATTGCTTGATAAGATGATAGAAAAAGGATTGATTACGAAGAGTGGAAATGGACCGGCAACTAAATATGTGATTTAGGAGTTGCATTGCTACTTATCGAACACTTATTGAACACTATCAGACACTTTTACGGAATATCGGACACAAAGTGTTCGATAAGTGACCGATAGTGACCATTTATCGGACACTTCTTAGCATAGGCTGAATAAAAATATTTGTGCAGACCATCTGCACAAATGGATTAGAAGGTGAAATATGGATTTACAGAACATACAGGATCAATTAAATACAGAATTTGCCAAGTCAGAGACAAGAATTATATTCTGGTTTGATGATAAAGGTGAATACGAGGATGAGGTATCGGAACTGCAGCTTGGTGATGTAAAGCTGCACATTCTTGATGGTACAAACTGGCTCTATTCAAAGTATTTATTAAACGAAGAGGATAAAGAGAGTAAATATCTTGTCTATGCAGCCTTTGCAAAGCCAAGTGATGCAGAGAATCCTCTCGCAGATATGTATTATTACTCAACACCTTATTATACTGACAGAGTATCACAGATGTCACAGGAGATTGGCATTGATAATCGCTTTAAGGAGCATTTATCACAGTATGCTAATTTCTGGAAAAATAAGCATCGTATTGAAAAGTTCAAGGAGCTTGGAATTGACCATTACAATGCACAGACAATTGATATTGGTTTGATTGCTGTACTCACGGATGTAAAGACTCCAAATTTTGAGGAAGTAGTTAAGCAGATGATGCTCGGTGACAATGAGAAGTATTTTAAGGCATTGGATGATAATGGTTTGACTGATAAATTCTGGGAACTTTGTGAAAAATTCTTTGGATATAAATCTGAAAAGCCGAACATAGATGATTTGTCTGCTTGTATGATATTAACATATGCATCATCTACATTAAAGGCTACAGTTCCGGAAGCAATGAGAACTTATATTCTCAAGAAGTGTAATGATGTTGTGGTCTTTATCCGTAATATCATGGACAATGTGAATTATCAGGATGCCTATGACAAACTGGTAGAAAGAATAGATAAGTCATTACGCTTTGTGACAAGAATACAGGATGGATTAAAGAAAGATGTGGAGAAGAAAAAAGACAGTTCTCTCCAGTTGGCGGACGTTTTCGCTTGTGATGCGTTTGCCGGGTTAGATGACATTATTATTGATTGGGCATTGGAGCAGTTAAATGATGAGATTTTAGATGCACAGATTGATGGACTTAATATTGCTCAGGTAGCAGACCAGAGAATGTCTAAGGCATATCATTATAGCGAAAGATACAAGAATGAATATACGACTATCAAGTATGCATATTTGATGATGAAGTCTGTATCACTTATGGAATTTTCAAGTGATATTAAGACATTAGTTGCAAATTATCAGAAAGAGTCTTATTTGATAGATTCATATTATAGATGGTTTTATTATGCATATGATCAGATTGAAGATAACAGTAAATTCTCTGATGTAAGACAGAGAGTAGAGAATATTTATGCGAATACATATTTACAGAAGATAACACCGAAGTGGAATGAGAATTTCACAAATGATGTAATGAATGCTACAGACCTGCCTAAGCAGGAAGATTTCTATAAGCATTATCTTAGAGGATACGATGGAAAACAGAGAGTCATTGTGATTATTTCTGATGCTTTTCGGTATGAGTGTGCAAATGAACTTTTCGGCAGATTGGAATTAGATGAGAAGTGTACACCGAAGATGGAGAGTATGCTTAGCTGCCTGCCTTCTGTTACATCTGTTGGAATGGCAAGTCTGCTTCCACATAAAGAGATGCAGGTGGATGGCAACTTGAATGTGACTGTTGATGGACAGGCATGTGCAAGTATGGAACAGAGAGACAAGATACTGAAATCTTATAATGAAAATAATGTGGCTTTGTCATTTGATGAAGTTGCAAATGCTAATCAGGCTCGAATCAGGGAGTTGATTCAGGGCAAGAATATCGTGTACATCTATCACAATCAGGTGGATGCAAGAGGAGATAAGCTTGCAAGTGAGAATGAGGTATTCAATGCTTGTGCAGAGGCGATAGAAGAGATACATAAGTTGGTTAAGAAACTGACTGGTTATGTATCGGCACCAAAGTTTTTCATAACTGCAGATCATGGCTTCTTATATAAAAGAGACAGATTACAGGAGTTTGACAAGGTAACTTATCCAAAGGATAAATGCCTTTATACAAACAAGAGATTCCTCATTACAGAAGATGCAGTAAATGAGCAGGGAATCATGGCAAGAACAATGGCGTACCTTAATAAACTATATGTAGATACACCGGTTGGAGCAGATATTTTCAAAGTTGCCGGAGGCGGACAGAACTATGTGCATGGTGGTACGTCCATGCAGGAGATGATAGTTCCGGTCATTGAACTTACAACGAATACCAGAGGTGTGGCATACGATTATGTGGATGTTGTCCTTACATCTGTTACCCGTAAGGTGACAAACCTTATCACATACTTTGATTTCATTCAGACAGAGAAAGTCACAGACACCATGAAAGCAAGAAGTATCGTGGCTTACTTTACTACGGAAGATGGAGAAAAAATCTCATTTGATGTGCCTATGATTGCGAATAGCAGGGCAGATGCGCCGGAGAAGAGAACATTCCATGAGAAGTTTACTTTGAAGTCAAGAGAATATAAGTATGGCGATAAGTATTATCTTGTGTTGGCAGATGCTAATGATGAGAAGAATATCTTGCAGCAGTACGAGTTTATGATTGATATTGCGTTTGTTGATGATTTTGGGTTTTAAGATGTGCTGAGGGAGTATTCCTAATGATAAAAAGGGAAAAAGATAATAAAAAAAGTTTTATAAATCGTAGGGTATTTTTCGGATACAGCGAAATTTTAGTAAAACTATCGGTTCTTTTGATTGTGGCATTATATTTCGTAATCAGAGGATCATCATGGCTGTTAATTTCCAATAATAATGTTATTTATAAACTGTTTTACACAGATCCTGTTGGAGATCATACACTTTATAATATAGCAATTAGTTACGTTGCAGCATATATATTTTATTTAATTCAAGTATATTATCCGGAGCGAAAAAAGACATCTATTGCAATAGTTCAAACAAAATTGGATATGCGTAATTGTCTCCATCAATGTGCGATTTTTATTAACGGATGGGAAGCATATACGACCAGAGATCAAGCTAAAGGAGCAATAACTGGAGTAAATATTCAATTATTATACTTTCAAGATGCGGAAGGACATATTGTTCAAATGACTAGAAAGTGTTTAGCAGATACCATTCTAAGAATTCTTGAAGATTATGAAAAAATAAAAGAGAACGTGGATTTTAGAAATGCTGATATGGAATTACAGAAGCTATTTTTAGACATGGATTTTCCGGAACAAGCAAATGAATGGTATCAGGTAATGTTGGGTGCAGAAATATTGTGCAATAACAAAAATTCAACAATTATGGAATCATACTCAGAAGCAAAACTTGCAGAATTTAAATTAAGAATAATGAAATTAGCTATGATTTATCATATTGAAGAATGTATCCCGCTAGAAGAAACCAAAGATGAAAAAAAAATAATGGAATATCATCAGATTATAGCCGAAGGATACCGTATGGTGGATGAAAACCGAGAATATTTTCAAAAGTTACCCCAAGGCTATAATAAACCACTTAGAAGAGAATGAGCTTAACCAATAATATATAATTGATAATTATGGAAAGGAAAAACAATGGACGGATTTGATATTACTCAGGAAAATACAACAGATGATAAACGAGAAATCATAAAGCAAAAGCTCCGCCAATATTATGATGGCCGTATTGTACGCAAGGATTTAACAAAGTCCGTTCGTGAAGGAGCTAATGTTCCGGTCTATGTACTGGAATATCTTCTCGGACAGTATTGTAATTCCGATGATCAGGAGATTATTGACGAGGGAGTAGACAATGTTAAGCGTATTCTGCGTGATAACTATGTTCGCCCGGATGAAGCACAGAAGATATTGTCACTTCTTCGAGAGAGAGGAAGCTATACAGTTATTGACAGGATCACAGTAGTGCTTAATACAAGGGAAGATCGGTATGAGGCAACATTCTCTAACCTCGGAATTAAGAATATTCCTATCAGTGCTGACTATGTGAAGGATTATGACCGCCTGCTATGTGGCGGTATCTGGTGTATTCTCCAGCTTGACTATGAGTTTATCGAGGAAGATAAGAAGAATACACAGCCTATCCGCATTAGAAAGCTGACACCTATTCAGATGCCACATGTGGATATGGATGAAGTAAAAAATGGTCGTAATGCATTTACTAAGGAAGAGTGGATGGATATTCTGCTTCGCTCTACTGGTATGGAACCGGACAAGCTTTCTGACAGAGCTAAATGGTTATTGATTGCCCGTATGATTCCGCTTGTGGAGAACAACTTTAATCTGTGCGAATTAGGACCACGTTCTACAGGTAAATCATACATATATGAGCAGATTTCTCCAAACAGTATCCTTGTAGCTGGAGGACAGACAACTGTTGCAAATTTGTTTTATAACATGTCTAACAATACAGTAGGTCTTGTCGGAATGTGGGATGTTGTAGCATTTGATGAGGTTGCTGGTATCAAGTTTAAGGATAAAGATGGTATCCAGATTATGAAGGGATACATGGCATCAGGTGCATTTTCCCGTGGTAAAGCTGAGATACAGGCAAAGGCATCTATGGTATTTGTGGGAAATATTAATCAAAGTGTGGAGACTTTACAGAAGACATCAAGTTTGTTTGATCCATTTCCGCCTGAAATGGGTACGGATACGGCATTCCTTGATCGTTTCCACGCATATATACCTGGATGGGAGATTCCTAAGTACAGACCGGATTCATTTACAAATGATTATGGGTTTATCACAGATTACCTGTCAGAGTTCATGCGCGAGCTTCGTAAGGATAATTACAGTAATATTGCAGAGAAATATTTCAAATTAGGAAATAATTTAAATCAGAGAGATGCCATTGCTGTTCGTAAGCTGATTTCTGGATTTATAAAATTACTTTATCCGGATGGCGACGTCAGCAAGGAAGAAGTTGCTGAGATCATGGATATTTCACTTGAACTTCGTAGACGAGTAAAAGAGCAGCTTAAAAAGATTGGTGGAATGGAGTTCTATGATGTGAACTTCTCTTATATAGACAATGACAGTTTTGATGAGCATTTTGTATCTGTACCTGAGCAGGGCGGGGGAAAGATGATTCCTGAAGGTATGGGTAAGCCGGGATGCTTATATACAGTTTCAAAGTCAAAGACTGGGATGATAGGATGTTACCGCTTGGAAACCCAGATGATGCCAGGAAATGGCAAGCTGACATGCACGGGTATAGGTTCAGGTAAAGAACCGAAGGAAGCAACAAATACAGCGTTTAATTATTTAAAGGCAAATGGTAAATCAATATCTGGAAATATTAGTACAACAACGAAGGATTATATCATCAACTATCAGGATATGCAGGGAATTGGAATGACTGGTAGTCTTGCGTTGCCTACACTGATAGCTATTTCATCGGCAGCACTTAGCAAGCCACCAATCAGTAGCCTTGCGGTACTTGGCGAAATTAGCATCGGTGGAACACTTATTAAGGTGGAAGATTTGGCAAGTACATTGCAGGTTTGTCTCGATAGTGGAGCTAAAAAAGTACTTCTTCCAATTACATCAGCAGCAGACCTTGGAACAGTGCCATCTGACTTAGTTGGAGCGTTCAGTCTGATATTCTATTCTTCTCCGGAAGAAGCAGTTTATAAAGCCTTGGGCGTAGAGTAAAGAAGGTGATGAGTTATTTTTGAGCAGGATTTTGAAGCAATGCTTCGACAGTATGAAAATTCAATAAATGATAAGCGACAGTTTACCGCATTAGTTAAAGATATATTTCCAGAAGAGGCAAAGAATATCAATCTGATTCTTATGGCATACAACATGGGAATTGCACAGGATATTCAGAAGGCGAATCTGCTCAATAATACATTTGCTTTCCGGTACGTGAAGCAGTTGATGGATGACTATGGCATCAGCAGAGTGAATGCAGATTGGATCGTGTCAGTATGGTGTTCTTGTTATGGTAATAAAGTGCTTGGAAAAGCCTGTGACATTTCAGTGCAGAAGCAGGGCGGTGGTCCAGCGATAAAAGATAATAAGTCATCTTCGGGAAAATCATATGGAGATTTATTTGTATATGAGAAAAGTTGCAGAGGCAACGGACTGGCTGTAATCGGATTCCGTGGAGATAAGAATCAGACGATTATATTTCAAAATAGGTCTGGAAATGAAAATGTTATAGAGATTGCGGATAACAGTTTTAGCAAATCTTCCATAGAAGAGGCAATTCTGACGGAAGGCTTTAAATACATAGGACTAAATGCTTTTTTTGACTGTGAGAAATTGCATCAGGTGGTATTGCCAGTCAGCGTAGAGGAGATTGAAAACTCAGCATTTGAAAATTGCAACAGTTTAAAATCAATCTCATTGCCGATACTGCTTAAGACAATCGGAGATGCAGCCTTTAAAGGAACCGGATTACGGACACTTGATATTCCAAAGAGTGTATTCTGGATAGGTGATGATTTATTGGCAGAGTGCCAATCACTGGAACATATTAAGATACCGGATAACATTGCAAGGATAACTGACAGAATGTTTATGAATTGTTGTGGATTGAAGAAGGTGGAGCTGCATGAAAAATTGAATGTGATTGGTGAACGAGCATTTTTCGGCTGCTCCAGTCTGGATTTTATTATAATTCCAGATAGTGTACATCAGATTGGTCAGGATGCTTTTAAGGGGACGGATGATATGTTTATTGTGCAATGCTCCTTTGGTTCTTTTGCAGAGCAGTATTGCAGGAAAAATAAGATTAAGTATCAGCTGGTCTAAGTGTCGCATGTAAGGCGACACTTAGACAAACATGATACAGTATACTCTACGTATAGAAATGAGGTGAGTGGTATGGGATTGTTAGCAGATATCTTTGGTACAGGCAACAAAGTACCGACAATAATATCAATTCTTCCGGTGGCTGCTAAGCAGGAGATAGAAGCTGGCAGGTTACCGATTCTAAACACAGATCAGCTTTTTCTAAAAAAAGGTGAGAAAATCCACTTTATTGACAAGGCGATAAACCTTGAGATAAAAACGGTTAAGCAATACCAGCATGTAGGGCATTCAGGTCCTGGATTGTTTAAAGGTAATCGATACAATGTTGGAGTTGCTAGGCCGATAGAACGTACAGAATTGGTACAACATAGAGGAATCTTATATGTGACGAATCAAAGAATAGTATTTCAGGCGTCGGAATGGGGATTTGATAAGACTTATAGGTATCTGACAGCGATAACCCCATACATAGATGCATGTGAGATGCAGTTTGGAAATAAAACTTATAATATGATCGTGGCAGATGGCAATTTATTATATCAAGCCTTGCAGCTTGTGAAACAAAGGAGGCAGATACCATAATGGACGGACAGTTGAAGAATGGAATGATAATGACTTCGGAAAGCGGGAATAAGTATAAAATTATTAGTTTGCTTGGCGCAGGTGGACAGGGTGAGGTATATGATGTCGAATGTAACGGAAAACATTATGCGATGAAATGGTATTTCAAAGGAAGCGCAACTGCGAGACAGAAAAAAATGCTTGATAATATAATTGCGAAGGGATCTCCTGATTCCAGTTTTTTATGGCCGATGGAACTGATAGTGCCAAACCAGGGATCTTTGTTTGGTTACATAATGCCTCTTAGACCAAAGAGTTATAAGAGTATAGTGGATTTGATGAAGAAACGAGTAAATCCATCCTTTTATGTTATATGTAGAACAGCATTTAATCTGACAAAGGGATATCAAAAACTACATGGAATGGGTGCAAAGTATCAGGATATTTCGTTTGGAAATCTATTTTTTGATCCGGATACTGGGGATGTATTAATATGTGATAATGACAATGTTTCTTTTGATAATTCCAAACCGGGAGGTGTGTTAGGAACTCCTGGATTTATGGCACCTGAGATAGTAAGAGGTGAGAAGAGACCATCGCGAGAGACGGATAGATATTCACTTTCGGTATTATTGTTTTATCTGTTTATGGTGAATCATCCTTTGGAAGGAAGATTGGAAGCCAATATAAAATGTATGGATTATGCTGCGAGAGTGAAACTGTATGGTACGGATCCTGTATTTATTTTTGATCCAGATAATAAAACAAACAGACCAGTAAAAGGCATTCATGATAATGCGAATATTTACTGGCCAATGTATCCAGAGAAGCTTCGGAAGATGTTTACAAAAGCATTTACGGTGGGGCTTACGGAACCTAACAAACGAATAACAGAGCCGGAATGGATGAATCTATTTGCAAACATGATGAGTGGAATGTTGAAGTGTTCTTGTGGCGCAAGAAATTTTTACGACGAAGAACTAGAGAAAAATGGTGCTGCACATGTATGCTGGCATTGCCAGCAGGTGGTCCCAGTCCCAGCAAAGATTATTATTGGAAAAAACATAATAATTCTAAATGCAGGAACTAAGTTATTACATCATCACTTATATGGTGATTATGATATGGATACGGTTGTTGGGTCTGTAGTACAGAATCCAAAGAATCCTGCATTGTGGGGTATTAGGAATGAAGATGAAGTGAACTGGACCTACGAAAAATCGGACGGAACCCAGATTCCAATTGAAATAGGCAGATCAGCAGGCATTGCAAAAGGCGTAAAGATTATTTTCTCTGATGCAGTTGGAGAATTCAAATAAGGTTATTCAAGGAGGATAAATAATATGGATGAGTTACAGAGACCAGGTGGAGAATTAGCAAGTAGACCATTACATTTCTTTTGGGTAGTGGATTGTTCAGGTTCAATGATCAGTGATGGAAAAATGGGAATTGTAAATAATGCGATTCAGGAGTGTATACCAGCTATGGAATCAGAAGCAGACAATAATCCAAATGCGCAGTTGCTTGTAAGGGCACTTCAGTTTTCTACGGGTGCAAGTTGGATTACAGCAAGCCCTGTTCCTGTGGAAAGCTATGGATGGGAACCACTTGATGCTGGTGGAGTGACAGATATGGGAAAAGCATTTGAACTTTTGGCAGCTCAGCTGTCTATACCACCTATGCCCGCCAGGGCATTGCCACCAGTCATTGTACTTTTGTCTGATGGACAGCCTACAGATGATTATAAAAAGGGGCTTGAGAAGTTGAAAAAGCTTCCTTGGTTTAAGAAGTCGGTCAAGATCGCAATCTCGATTGGAAGGGATGCGGATGATGATGTTCTTGTTGAGTTTACAGGAAATCGGGAATTGGTATTGCAGGCAAATAATCCTACGGCTCTTGTAAAAATGATCAAATGGGCCTCAACAACAGCTTCTATGGTATCGGCTCCATCAAGTAAACCTGTGAATGTTGATGATGCTCCGAATGTTGATGGTCTGGCAGGTAGTGGTGATCCTTTTGCTCCTGCGAACAATTCTGCACCTTTGATTCTTGATATGAGTAATATTCCAAATCCTGATGATTTTGATGAGGGAGCTGTTTGGTAAAAGGAGGCAGTAAATGAAACGTTTAATTTGTGGTGAAAGCGTAAAAGGCGCTACTCACGAAAGAAATGGTTTGCCACTCCAGGATTCAAAGAGAATAGAAGAGGTTTCAGATCATATTACAATTTTATCTGTAGCAGATGGACATGGTAGTGATAAGTGTCCAAGAAGCGACAGAGGTTCACTTATGGCTGTGAATGCGTTTTGTGATGTAATGAAGAAGTATTTGCATGGATACGGTCAGACTCAAGAAGGAATGGCTGAACTTGTGACGGTACTTAATAGAGAAGGCGACACAAGATTTGCTCAGGATGTGTGTGATGATTGGCAGGTCCGTGTAAAGCAGTCATTTTACAAAAATAAGGATTCATCTTTGATTGAGGCAGATAGTCACATTAATTGGGATGGAGTTTACTCGTTGTATGGAACTACTCTTTTAGGAATGTTAATAACAGATACGTTTGTATTTTCTTTCCAGATTGGAGATGGTGATATTACTGTTATTACTAATGATGATATATCACCGCTTGTAGAACCTGAGAAATTCCTTGGTACAGAAACTCATTCGCTATCTAAGGCTGATGCATGGAGAAAATCAGTAGCTTCAGTAAGAAGAAAAGATGTTGAATCAGATCAGCCATATCTTTATATGCTTTCAACAGATGGATTTGTAAATAGTTATGCCAGTGATGAAGATTTTAAGAAAACATGTAGAGATTATTACAACATGATAGGTAAATATGGATTTGATGCAATAAAGGGTAATCTGGCAAAGTGGCTTAAGGAAACAAGTGAGCTTGGCTGTGGTGATGATGTAACGGTTGTTATGGCGTATTTTGCAAAGTAGGTGATTTTATTTGGAGAAACCAATCATTAGTACAAGAAGTGGCGAACCGGAGGCACGGATAGCTTTGTGCAAGTGTAAAGAGGCAAAGGGAAATATATATGGTGTTAGGTTTCAACGTGCAGACGGGGGCTGGAAGTACACATGGGCTTTTGAGATGAAAGAAAGTTCAGCGAAAAGAGAAGGATATGACAATACGCAGATAATGGGTAATATCTATCCAGATGATAATTATCCGGGATGTCCATATTGTGGAACCAGATATTTTGTTGTTTGTGGAAATTGTCAGCATTTAAATTGTAACATTAACACTGGCGAGACGTTTACTTGTGACTGGTGTGGTAACACTGGTACATTAGGTGGATTTGGCGGAGATGGAATTGCATCGGGAGGAGATAGAGGTTGATAGTAGACAGATATTACTACAATCAGCTGAATAAAAACGAGCAGATAATATATAGATGCTTTTATCAAGGGATAATGGATCGAAAAGACATTATCCCTATTCCTGTAAAAGGAAGGATGACTCAGGAGGTATTTAACAGGATATTTGAAGCAATGACAAGAGATAATCCGCTGATTTATTATCTGAATCAATCTACTTGCAGTCTTGCAACTGATGTGTTGGGACATACTGCGATATGTCCACAGTATTTCTTCAGCAGAGAGCGAATCCATGAATATAATCGAAAAATAGAAAAGGCAGTAAATGAACTGGCTGCGGATTTAAAGCTGCAAGAAGGAACTGAGTACGAAAAAGAACTAAAAGTACATGATTGGCTATGTAACTTTGTTTCGTATGACTATGATGGGGCAGATATTAATGATCCGGTGAGATTTATGGAGGCTCATAATATTGTAGGTGTTTTTGCTCATCATCGAGCCCAGTGCGAAGGAATAGCAAAGGCAGTAAAGGTACTGTTGAATGCAGTGGACATCAAATGTATTGTCGTCACAGGTAAAGCTGATGGCAATGGTCAGAACGGACCTCATGCATGGAATATTGTTAACATAGATGGAAAAGCATATCAGTTAGATATTACATGGGATATTGGCGCTGGTGGGAAAAACAAGGATAGAATGGCTTATGATTATTTTAATCTTACAGATGGGATGATGTATATGGACCATACACCTGACGGTAAGCTTCCAATATGTAATTCGCTGGATATGAATTATTTTAGAAATAACAAACTGGTCTTCAACTCGAAGACCAGATTATTAGCATATATTGATTCCTTGTTGAAAAAAGGAGAAATGGACTTCTATTTTCAGCTGGAAGGACGATTAAAGATGAAAGATATCTTGAAAGATATTAGTGATTTATCCATGAGTGTTATGACAACGAAGGGGAAGAGAAATGTTAGAATTCAGCATATACCAAATGAGAAACTAGGGATATGTTGGGTTAGGATAAAATAATGGAGGGGATACTCTATGTGGCATACAACTGAATTAATAGGTGCTTTTAAGGATATAACAAATAGATATGGGTATGGCATTTACCAAAATAGAAAGTTGAGTGTGGCTGTTTGCAACGATTTGCTTGCCGAATATGATACAGAAAAGAATATTGTTCAGATGCTTTTTCAAGCCGGACTAGGAGAAACATTTATAGGAGTTCCGTATAAAAACGAACAAGAATTAAAAATAGGACTTTCTCGTGTAGAAAAATTTTTGATGGACCAGGCGATAGAAAGCGGTGTAAGAGAGGGTATTCTCGATGTTGTTAGCAGTGTATTTTCAGATGCATTACTTAGTGATACTGGAGAAAAATACAAACCAGATGTAACTAGATCCTTTTCCAATTTGCACTTCAAAATGAATTTACCTGTAATCAAAGAGTTTGCAGATAGGATAGAAGCAACCTCAAAATTTATATATACACATTCGGATACTGATGTGGAGACTATTCTCGAAAGATGTGTAATTACTGATAGATTTGGATCTGAGTTTACATCACACATGGATTACACATTGCTGAAACATGGAAAATCAAAGACGATGTCCACCACTATTCCAATGAATGATAAGAAGATATTTACTGCAAAGGCGGACATATCATTTGTATTTTTGTGCAGTAATCGTAAAAAAATAATTACTTCATATAAGATTAGTAGTTCTGGAACAACTGCATTAACTTCTGTCACTATTTATAATATGGGTGATTTGGAATATGAGAGAACTTCAGATTTAGTTCGATTACTTATGAAAGTTTCTGGAGAAGCTATAAGTCAGGAAATTGGAGATAGAGATAGTGTAATGGATCCAATGACAAATCCTGTAGTAGCACCAGTATATACATCATCAGATATTAGGGAATATTCAGATGGGTTGCATAAGGAGATTTTGTATTTAAAGCAGGGAAAGGGTAAGAGATACAAGATTGTTAATGGATCAAAACTGAATAAAAGCGATAATGGTGTTTATACGTATTCATTTGAAATGGAAACGGAGATACATTTGCCTGATGATGCACCGGTCGTTGTTGAATTAAGTGGAGGAATTAGAGCTGTTGGAACTGTGCTGTCATGTGAAGACTTTCAGTTAATGCTTATGTTGGATAGAGATATAGGAGACCGTGTTGGTTCTGCCAGAATGATGGTTGAACCTTGGAAACTATTGGAAGCCTTGGATAAGCGGATGAATTCATTAAATCCTAATGTTAATAAATTGGCAATTAGGCTTATGGAGGAAGGCCCCAAGCTTACAAGCTCTAAAGATATAAACAAAGTTCCCAAAGGTCAAGAAGCAGCCATAAAAATGCTTCAACAAGAAGACATTGTGTCAATATGGGGACCGCCGGGAACAGGAAAAACTCATACGATGGCAGAAATTGCAAAAGATTATATATATCAGGGAAAATCGGTTTTGATAGTTTCACATAGCAATGTATCAGTTGATGGCGTTATAAAACAGATTATAAAGAACCCTGATGACAGGATGAAAGATTATTTAAAGCATGGGAAAATACTCAGATTTGGGTATGTCAGAGATAATGAGCTTGCAAAACATCCATATGCAACATCGTTTACTTACACATTAAGTATGTGTAATAGCTATGCCACTGAACTTGATAGATTATTGATACAAAGAGATGATTTTAGAGTAAAGAATAAAACTCACACAGATGAATACAACAAGCTGGAATTGAAGATAAAACAGCTTAGAAGCGATATAAGAAAGGAAGAGCGCAGATATGTTGATAAGGCACAGCTGATAGGTACTACGATATCCAGAGCAACTGTGGATCCGATGTTTGAGCAAAGACAGTTTGACTTGGTGATGTTTGATGAGGTTTCAATGGCTTATGTTCCTCAGGTAATAGCTGCAGCTGCTTTGGCCAGAGATAAATTCCTGTTTGTTGGAGATTTTAGACAGCTCGCACCTATATCCCAGAATCCTTCTGCAAAAATTTTGCAAGTTGATATATTCTCATTTTTAAAGATAGTAGATGCGAATGGTGATATGTATTATCATCCATGGCTCGTTATGCTCAATGAGCAGAGAAGAATGTATCCAGAAATAGCTGCTTTTCCAAATAAATATGTATATAGTAATATGCTTGATAATCATCAGGAAGTTATTAATTCAGAAGATCTGACTAGAATAGTTAGGCGAGAACCATTATCGGGAGATGCGCTTAATTTGATTGATCTGTCAGGCTCTTATTGTGCAGCTGATAAAAATACAGACGGATCAAGATTTAACATATTAAGTGCAGTAGTATCGTTTTGTACAGCAGTGTCTGTACAGAAAAATCAGATTGAAAGTATAGGAATAATAACACCTTATGCAGCACAGACAAGACTTATTCGTGCAATGATAAAAGATTACTATAATGGTGGAACCTCTAATATAAGTTGTGCAACAGTACATCAGTTTCAGGGGTCTGAGTCTGATGTAGTGATTTTTGATGCAGTTGAAAGCTACCCTAAAAATGCAGTTGGTGTTTTGATGGGTAAAAATCAAAATCAAGTGATCCGGCTTATCAATGTAGCTGTGACAAGAGCAAAAGGAAAATTAATAACAGTTGCCAATTTTAGGTTCTGGGAGAATGTATTCAAGGGAACAAATCATATTTTTTACAGGTTGTTATCATTTGTAAAAAAAGAACACCATACGATTATAGATAATAGTTCAAAAACTTTGAAACCTTATTTGGTAAATGTTTCTCCAGATAAAATGATGGAGATTCATATAGATGAACAACAGGCAGTTAATCAATTGGCGGTAGATGTGAGAAAAGCAAAATTTAAGATTGTTGTTTCTCTTCCAAGTGGACAGCTTAAAGAAACGGAACAACAGATTTATGAGTTGTTTGATGAAGCAGATAGCCGTGGAATAGAAGTAAAGATGAAGTGTAATGAATACAAGGAGTTACCAAAGAGATGGCAGGAGTATTGCGTTGGAACAGAAAATGCAACATTTCCATTAATAGTTATTGATGATGAAATTGCATGGTATGGTTTACCAACAGCAAAATGGGTATTTAAGGTTAATAAAACAGATTCATTGGTTACGGTCGTAAATGCTATGGTCAGGATTAAAGGCAGAAATACAATAGAAATGATGAAAGCTTTGACGGACCTTGAAGTGGTAGAGATTGGGGAGAATAAAAGACCTCTGACAAAAAAGAAAGGTATGTATACAGCCCAAGAAGTAGACGACTCAAATGATACCAAGGTAAAAGTTCCTGGTTTGTGTGGACTGGCAGCATTTGTTGAAGAAAAAGAGTTTTGCCCTAATTGCAGAAAAAATATGATATTAACAAAGGGCTCCAAAGGAACATCTTATTTAAGATGCTCGGATAAATCGTGTTTAGGACGTAAATACCTCACTCCGGATTTAATAAATTGGTATATCTCTGCAAAGAATGTATCGTGTCCTAGACATGATGGAGGAGATTTAAAAGGCGGATTAAGTAAGTTTGGCCCATACATTAAATGTAGTTGCGGACATTATTTAAAACCGGATGAGATATAGACTATATATACAACAGGTGGAATGATGAATAAAGCATTAACACAGGAACAAGCCAAGATAATAAATTTTATAAAAAAATATCCGGATTCTATAACGGATCGCAGAAGGTTTGCTGCTTTAATCGCAGACATAATACCAGATAACAAGCCGTTAAAAAATGCTATCATTTTGGCATACGAAGAAAATATTATAGAAGAAATACGTTGTGGGGATAATTATTTGCAGGTAATGTATAGATGTAGCCGCATATTGGAAAATAGTACAGGATTATCTCCAAATTATGTAAAACAGGCAGTGGAAATTTTGATTTTCCTATTTGGTAAAGAAGAATGGTTCAATGATAGCATAGATCAGAATACCGATGCATGCCAGGATTTTTCGATAGATTTAGAGAGTGTAAAGAAAAAGGTATGTCAAACTGGGATTATAGAGTACGTAGAATTAAAAGGGAAAATACATATACTTAATATTGTCTGCAGTAATAATAATCTGTCAAAAAGCATTGTTCTAATTCCTGAGCGAATTGACGGATGTGAAGTGGTTGGATTATTCTCAAATTCATTGAATAGTTTAAGGTATAATAAATGTAAGTATATGGTTGTACCTAACACAGTTGTTATGATTGGTGATATCAGGGATGGATTATATTCCTCATTTGATAAATCAAAGGGGAATAGTGGTCGGATAAAGATATATTGGTCAAAATATAATTATTCAAATTATGGAGATGATTATGAATTTTATAGTGCTTGGGCTGATAATATATCTGATGAGATAGCTATCAGAGAAATGACTTCCGAAATTGTAGATTATTTGAATTCAAATAAATTTATGCTTATAAATAATTATCAGAATAAGTTTGGTTATTGGTCATATCCCCAAAATGGTATGTGGATATATAAGGACTCACTTATGTTTTATTCTGGGGACAATGAAGTGATAAATGTAAATTGCTGCAAAAAGGTTTGTAGGGGAGCGATTGCACACAATGCGGTAAAAGAAATTGTGTTTGGAGCTACTGTAACTAGATTTGAAACAAAAATGATAACAGATTGTGGACAACTAGAAAAAATAACTTTTGAGGCAGATGTTAGGTGTAATTTTAGTGAATTGGCAATTTTAAATTGTAAAGAGCTTAAATGTGTAAATTGGCCAGATATTTTTGATTTTGAGCAAATATCAATATATGCAGAATGTCCGAAACTCGGAAATATGATCAGATATAACAGGTTGTTAACATACCAAAGTAATGAGAAAGTAATAATTGTGCCACCAGAGATAGAAGTAGTGAATAATAAAGCATTTTGTTCATGTAAAAAGGCTGAGATAGTAATAATTCCTTCAGGTGTCGAAAGGGTAGAGTATGAGGCGTTTGATGGAACATCTATTAGTCACGTAATTATTGAGGGACAATATACTCAATGGGATGCACACGCACAGTCTGATTCAGTTTTATATGTATATTCGAAAAAGGATTCAAATGTCATGCATTCTGTTTCTCCATTCAAGAAATATCCTGGATTGTATATGAAAAATATATCTTGTATGGAACCCTATATATCGGATAAATATGACACAGTAGGGATATTATCAAAATGCCAGAATAGTTGTGACGGTAAAAGTGATGATGAAATGCTAGTTAAACCATATTCATGGGAAAAAGAAATTTATTATAAAAATTAGACATTATTTATGTAAGAAAGAAATTTTTCACAATCAATGAATGTATATGTATATAAAATACCATTTGGACACATGTGTCATGTGTGAATATTCTTGCTTTGTGTCATGTATTTGCTTAAACAACAATAGTAAGATCGAAATTGAAAGGAGGGCACAATAATGCAACAAGAAAAAATGGGATGCTTGCTTCGGGAATTGCGCAAAGAAAAAGGAATGACGCAAGAGCAATTGGCAGAACAGCTCGGTGTATCAAACCGATCCGTGTCACGCTGGGAAAATGGAATTAATATGCCTGATATTTCAATTTTAGTGGAAATATCAGAATTTTTTGAAGTAGGGATCCTGGAACTAATTGAAGGCGAAAGGAAACAGGAAGAAATGGATAGTAATGATTTAAAAAAAATAGCAAATTATTCTGATGAACAGAAACGTCATATTTTGAACAAAATAAATAAGAAGGATGTTGTTGGCTTAGTTTTTAGTTTTATTGCAGCATTTAGTGTATCAGCATATACGGAGTATAAATATAATATATTTTTATTGTTAACTTCGTTTGGAATAGCAACTGCTATAGCCATGCAATTTGCGAATATAGCATATACTACAGGTTTGTCTGATAAAGGGTGTCAATTTAGAAAGAGACATCCGTATATTCTTTATGCAGAGATTGTTTTGCTGATTATTCTGTTAATTTCATTGGCAATGGATATAAGGAAATTTTTAGCCATTTAATTGTGTAGTGCTTGTATTATGTGAGTAATATTGGAGAGATCCCCATGATGGGAGACCTATACCCCTAAATACGGTCTCATACCATCCAGAAATGCTTCTGTCAGGAAAGCAGACACCTTGTCGCTGCTTTCCTGACAGTTATCCACCGCAAACTTGTGCAGGATACCAACCACGCCGCCTATTGCGTATGCTACGGCGTATGAGTATTTCTCCTGGGCCAGGCCGGTCTTGCTGGATTTTTCCAGAATTAATCGCACGTATCTATGGAACATTGTCAGTGCCTTTTCCACGAAATCATAAGCCTCAGGTGTGGCAAGGATGATCATGAGAAATTTATTTGCTTTCATGTATTCGCATAGAGACCTGAAGAACTGGTGGCAGATCTCAAGATTGCCTTCCGGTTTGAAACTATTCATGATCTGAAATATTTCATCGACGATGCGGTCTTCCATGGCATTGATGAAAGCTGGCATGTCTTCATAGTGGTTGTAAAATGTGCTTCTGGTCACACCGGTGAGTTTAGTTATCTCGGACACGCTTATTTTGTTCAGAGCCTTTTGACCTGCAAGTATCTTGAATGCATCGAGAAGGTCACTTTCAGTTCTATCATATCGGGGATCGGTTGAGTTGATCATGGCTGTCTCCTTTATCTGCTGCCTGGCTTGGTGCTGCAGTTTTGTCATTATCTAATACAGCAATGTTACAACAATAATGCGTGTGAGTCTATTGTTATACGAGATTTCTTTTGATCTTTTTTGTCGAACTCTTTTCAAATGGTTCTTTTCTTATATCCAGTGCAGAGATCCTTTTGTATGTTGGCTGGTTTTTGTTGAAAGTATCAATAATTTTTTGCAATTTTTCAGAAGTTCTGTCTGCATCCATATGTTTCTTATCTACAAAATCCTGATCTGGATATATGTGAGCAGTGAGATGGTTGCCGTCGCCGGTAATGACTATTTCTGAAATAAGGGGTTCTATAGAAAGCTTTCCTTCCAGTTCCTCAGGGGATATGTTTTCACCATTTGCCAGAATGATGAGGTTCTTTTTCCTTCCGGTTATATACATGAAACCATCGGAGTCGAGATAACCAAGATCTCCGGTGCAGAGCCAGCCGTCTTGAAAAGCTTCTGCGGTCTCGTCTGGCATGTCGTAGTATCCGGACATGACGCTTGTGCCTTTTATCTGAATTTCCTCATCGACAAAACGAACAGCGCAGTTGTCCAGGAGTTTGCCAACGGATCCGGGTCTGTTGTATCTGTGATTGTTGGAGCAAATTACAGGGGAGCATTCAGTCATGCCGTATCCCTGGAGTATGTCTATTCCATATTTTTTGAATTCGGTAACATACATAGGATCCAGATATGCCCCTCCGCAGAATATATATTCCAGTTTACCGCCAAATGCTTCCTTTGCAACCAGCTTTTTAGGAAGGAGAGGGTTGACGTCTTTGAGTTTTTTGTAAATGGTTTCTACCATGAGAGGAACCATCAGCATACCAACAGGCTGAAACCGTTTCATGTTTTTCAGCATGTGTAGCAACGAGTCATTGATGCAGATAGTGGCGCCCAGTGAAATGCCCTTCATCCATTCCATTGTCAGGCAGAAGGCGTGATGTATAGGAAGAACGCTCAGAATAGTTACACCAGGTTCCAGATTTACATATACATTTTCAACATTTTGTGCGAGATTGAATTGAGACAGCATGACGCCTTTGCTTTTACCTGTTGTTCCAGAGGTATACATAAGCGTACACATTTTATCCTTATCCTGATCGGCAAATGCAAAGTCATCCGGTATGGTAATTTCGCTGCGGAGCTGTTCAAATGACAAAATTGCTAATTGTGGATTTGAATCTGCACCCTCCGGACGCTCTATATCGACTTTCTTTTCCATGGTGAATACAACATTCATTCTAGGACAATCTGCTTTCAGTTCTGTTATCACATCTTTTCTGGATGCTCCGCAGAATAATGCAGTTGATTCTGATCTATTCAGAAGTTCATGTAATTCCGGAGCAGACAGGTTTGCATCCAGCGGTACAGCAGTATTTCCCGTGAAAAGTATAGCCATGTAGGCGCAGATCCATTCATAAGAGCTGCTTCCCACCAGTGCAATATGTGTTCCGCAGAGTCCATTATTTCGTAAAATGACAGCAGTTTTGCGAATATCATCCCACATATCTCCGTAGCTCTTTTCAACAATCTCTCTGTGAGACAGATATTTAACAGCTATTACATCTCTATATATCCGACAGCTTTTTTCAACAATTTCCAGAATATTTTCTTCCATATATTATATCTCCATTTCTTTTATGTGAAGCAAAATGGGACATACTCCGTCGTCCCAGATTTTTAATGTTAAACCGATGCAGAAGAGCTTGTCAGGTTGTCAAGGTACTTGATGGCGTCTTCTATAGTGTGAATATTGATGATCTCATCTTCATCGATTTCCACGTCAAATGTATCTTCAAGGTCGCCGAGAAAAGTCATGAAATCAAGGGAGCTAAAGCCCAAATCTTCTATGAATCGCATATCATTAGTGATCTCATCAGCTGGTGTATTGCAGTATTCGGCAACAATGTTCAAAAAAGTTATATTAGTATTCATATTAAAATTCTCCTTATTGAATTAATTAAATGGGGCAGGAACCTCCGTCCCCAAAAGATGGTCAGATGCATTCGATGATTTCGCCCACGGTCATTTCTGGCTCGGCAATGCCTTTGAAGATTATCTTCATAAGGTAGTAGTAGAACAGTTCAATGTCCTGTTCGGAGAGACTTGCGGTCTGGTATCTGAAATAGAAATTCAAACCCAGATCATTTGCACTGTGCATGACGGTGAGATAGATCTTTTGTTTTGATGTACCATTTGGAATCCACATGCTCCTTACGGAAATGTCTTCGAGATGCGGATTTTTAAGCCTGATAGGAAGAGGCTGGTAAGTAAGCCCCACGCTCTCATAAGTAGTGTGTGGAGGAGTGTGGAACATTTCTTTCATCTGGTCAGACAAAAGTTCCGGGTCATAATTGCAGTGTCGGTATACATGATTCTGAACATCCTGAATCATGAAAACTGCATCCAGAAACTCTGTGTCCGGATCAATGATGGTTCTGCAAGGGTATGCCATTGCGCGCGAGCCACCTGATACCCACTCGGCATGTGTGGAACGTCTTGAAACATAATTCCTTATGGAGATGTCAGTCTGTCCGCCATTTGCCTTGGAGAGATAAGTTCGTATTCCCATGAGAATGAGGTTGGTCATGGATATGTGATTGTTCATACAAAAATCCAGAAGATTCTGGGTTGGCTCAGCATCCAGGTGATAGTTCTTTGTAGCGACAGACAGGTTGTTAATCTCCTGATCTGCAGCGCGGAGTGACTTGTCATTGTGAAGGCGCCTGCTTTCCTGGAGTATCCGTTGTCCCTGTATATCGGAGTAAATAGGTTCTCCATTTTCCTCCAGCACATTTTGCCAGTACATGCGGTCTTTTGAGACACGTTTTTCGTCTGTGCTTTTTTTAAGATCACGTTCGACCATGTCAGTGAAACTTGCCATGTCCTCAGGATAAGGCGTGCCAAATTTGTAATGACAGTACAGTTCCATGATGTCATTCACCATGACGATAGCTCCACATGAATCCATGAGTCTGTGATCGATCTTGATATACAGCCCATTGTAGCCCCCCGGAAGTGAGATCATTTTTATCACGTTCATCGGAATATTGTCCCCGTCAAACGGAATTCTGGACCATTCTTCCATGCGGTGGTAAGCGTCATCACCGGAAAGCCATGAAAGGTTTTCGTAATCAATATCTCTGTCATCGTGAGAAACAACATATTGCCGTACCTCTCCATTTGGGTCAACTTTTGTAAAACGGATTCGCAGGCATTCGTATCTTTCGTACTCCAGCTGTATGCATTTTTTCAGCAGACCAAAATCAAGCGGCGCTTGCAGAGTCATACAAATGCTTATATTTGCGACTTGCTGAGTGCCAAATTCAATAATTGGTTTGAAATGTATCTTTTGTGAAGGTGTTAATGGATAATATTTTCTTGGCATAATTTATTCCTCCTGATGTTCTGATACGCTGTGGGAAAAGTTATCACAAGAAAAATGAGGATTCAATATGCCGGATCCGCTAATGGACACTTTAGATGAAATTGACCGGAAATCGGGGACGTTCCTTCTGTCACCAAGAGTGTCCCCCTGTAACGAATAAGACAGAGGGACACTCTTGGTGACAGAAGGAACGTCCCTACATGTAATAACTGTTATATTTGGTTATAGAAATCTCGGCAAACCCTTGAAAATACTAAAATTTTCGTGGGTGTCCTCCCCGTCACATCTTGTATTGTGTTATATCGTTTTACCCTTGTTTATGAACCCTCATAAGGGAAAAAACAAGGGAAGGAATCAACTGCGAAAACATTGTTTTTGACCAGTTAGGTAGAAAAAATTACCACCTATTGATAAAGTATAGATAATAATCCTAATCCAGATATACTACAAAGCAAGAAAGGAGGAAAATCATGAAACTGAATATTAATATCGATGCGGAAGCTAAAGAACCTGAAATTATGATTACAACAGCACAGATGACGGAAGAAGTTAACAGAGTTGTTGATTTTGTAAGCAGATTAGATGATGCTCCAACAATTATTTCCGGTATCAGAGAGGATAAGGTCGAACTATTAGATCCGGATCACATAGTAAAGATTTACGCAGAAGACAGTAAAGTTTTTACCCAAACAGACAATGGTACGTATCAAATTAGATTGAGACTATATGAAGCGGAAGAAAGATTGGATAACAGTAAGTTTGTAAGGATATCAAATTCAGAAATTGTGAATCTTAAGAAGGTTAAAAGCCTTGATTTAAGCTTTGTAGGAACAATTTGTATGGAATTATCGAATGGGACTGTAAGTTATGTTTCCAGAAGATATGTTTCAAAGATCAAAAAAGTATTAGGATTATGAGGTGACTAAAAATGAAAAAAGAATTATTTTCTAGAATATTTGTTGGATTATTGGGTGGAATTGTAATTAGTTATTTGATTACAATTGGAATTTCACTTGCAATCGGTGATGGTAGTTACTATTCATGTGTTCCGAGTTTGATTGAACGATTTGGCAATGAGGTAACAGCGATTATCATACAGACTGTTTTAAGTGCCGTTCTTGGAGCAGGATTTGCAGGAGCATCTGTTATCTGGGAAATAGATAAGTGGAGTTTATTAAAACAAACAAGCATTTATTTTGGAATTGTATCTGTACTTATGATGACAGTTGCATATATTTGCGAATGGATGGAGCATTCTGTTAAAGGTGTATTAAGCTATTTTGCTATTTTTGTTGCAATATTTGTTGTAGTTTGGATAGTACAATATTTGATTTGGAAGATACGTATTTATAAGATAAAAGAAGGCATTCAAAAGAATAATTAGTCGAAATACACAGAGTACAAATCGAAGATTTGTGCGGTGGGTGTATTTCGCTCTACGAGGCTGAAAAATGATTTGTGCTAAATATAAAAAGATTATGAATTTTTAGAAATTCATTGACAAAAGAATGGCATTTGGTTCAATAATATTGAAGGAGGGTCCTGCCGATAAGTGGACGTTCAAAAAGCGTTAGGGTCGCTACGGTGACACTACATTCAAGGACTATGGAAACATAGTCCTTGAAATATTTTAAAGAAGAAATGAATGATTCAAGCACCATTAGAAGTATATCGTATTGATATGAAATACATCAGAAACTTACATAATATAGATGACAGAGTTTTATCGGTATCTCCTCAGATTGGTAAGGACGAGCGACCTTTTCTTGGAGTGCTTGTTATTTGTAATGAACATAAGTATTGTGTTCCCTTATCTAAGCCAAAGGAAAAGCATGAAAAAATGAGGGATAAAATTGATTTCAAAAAGATTGTATGAATTGTAATTTTCCGCATTGAATATTAAGAGACTTGTTGGTGTATGTCTTTTGCTGTTTTATTATATTCTTTCAAAAAATGAAAGCTAATCTTTGAATAAATATCTTTTGAATTTAAGTGACGCTTGACACATTTTCCCCGTCTATTAGAGTGAAAGGCCTTAATACAAAGGAGGAGGAGAAGCCTATGGATGATAAGCAGATATTAGATTTATATTGGGAGCGCTCCGAAGCTGCTATATCCGAAACTTCAAAAAAATACGGAAAGTATTGCAGATACATAGCCTTTAATATTCTTCACAATGACGAAGACAGCGAGGAATGTGTAAATGATACTTATTTAAGAGCTTGGAACAGCATACCGCCTAACCGTCCATCTGTCCTAAAAACTTTTTTAGGGAAGATTACTCGCAACTTATCTTTGGACAGGTACGAACTGCTCAATGCAAAGAAACGTAATAGCGGGCAAATGCCATTGATTCTTGATGAAATACAAGAGTGCATACCATCGTTGGATAGTACAGAAAACATTGTTGAAGAAATTGCTCTAACGGATATTCTCAACCGCTTTCTTTCTTCCCTGTCATTAGAACAGCGAAAAATCTTTATGAGAAGATATTGGTACTTATCGCCCATTAAAGAAATTGCAACGGAATATGATATGAGCGAGAGCAAAATCAAGATGTCATTATTTCGTTCAAGGAACGAACTTAAAAAATTGTTAGAGAAAGAAGGTATCTCTGTATGAAAGAAAAGAAACTTTTAAGGGCATTGGGAAATGTCGATAATCAGTATATTAAGGAGGCTGAACCTATGAAAAAAACAAGTAAAATAACTAATCGGCAAAAATGGGTGTCTGTTGCTGCTTGCTTCGTACTCGTTGCTGTGATTGGAGTGGGAGTTTTTCAAAGCAATCTGTTTGGTACAAAAAACGATATTGCCACGCTGGATGGTGGAGAAACAATTACTTTTGTTAAAAATGACTTATCACAATCTTCAATTAACTTAAATGTAACAACAAGGCCCTTGAGCGATGCTGAGATTGAAATGCTTTTTGCAGACTTGCCTGTTACCGCAGATGCTTACTTTGATGCTGACAATCATAATATTCTGGGTCTTGAGGGAAAAATTGGTGATACAAGAATGGTAGTATCTAAACAGGGTGTAAATCTATTAGATACTATCATTGATGGAAATACAATCACTTCAAGTGTAGACGGCGTTGATATCAATGCAGGATATTTCGTAACAAAGTCAAATAGTCAAGGTATCAAAACCGTAATATATTATGCAACCTTTGATATGGGAGAGAACACTATTTATGTAGAGTATTCTGGCGTTGAAAATGAAAGTGAAACTGTAAAAAACAACTTGGTAGACACAATTTTGAAGTTGATTGAGAACGGTGCATTTGATTTGAGTCAAATCCAAGAATAATCAGGGACGTTCCTTCAGCCGCGCCATATCTGCTGGTGTGTCAATGTCCATCAATTCAGTCTTGCTGGTGACAGGTAGCTGCCTTACCTGAGATTCGTGACTGTGGACAACGACATTTCCGCCTTTTCCTTGTGGGAGAGACATAAGCTCATCAAAATATTCTTTTGGAAATATCACAGGTGCTCCTGGTGTTTTGTCATAACACGTTCTCCATATATATGATGGCTCATTTTTAGAACATAATAATAGTGATGCTATAGATTCCGTCTTTATGAGTGGCTGATCGGAAGGAATAAAAGCACAGCGGTCAATATAAGAACCAATTGTATCCAGACCAAGACGGATCATATCATTCCGATATGGAGAGGAGTGAAGGATTACCGGTATACTATATTCTGTGCAAAGCTTTTCAATATCCTGGTGTATGGTGACAACAAGTCGTCTGGCAAACAAATCTTTTGTTATATCAAGTATCCACTTTATGAGTGGCTGTCCGTGATATTCAGCCATGAGCTTATTGCTGCCAAAGCGCTTTCCCTGTCCTGAAGCCATGATGATACATCCGGAATTGCCAAATGGTCTGTCAAGGTCAACAAGGAACACATCTTTATGGCTGCACAGCCAGTTTAGAAATGAGAGATCCTGTTTTCGAACGACCATAATGATCCGCTTTTTATTCATGAGCCTTTCGAAAGCTTTTTGATAATCGTATGATGTGTTTTCAAGATATCCAATTTCGTCTACAGTAATCCATGGTGCTGTTGTGTCTGCTAGGCTTTCTAAAAAAGCAATACATGTGCTGTTAAAGGCATCTTTAATGGGCTGCATGAGGTTCTCGCAACCTGTGGCATCAGAGCAGAATCTGCCTATACGTACAACTTCACCGCTAGAGTTGTTTTTCATGTATACGCCTTCTTTTGGAACGGCCCATGATGTAACTCCGGGCATTTGTCTGTCGAAAAGTGAAGAGAGAAGTGTTGATTTGCCACTTTTCCTGTCACCGGTAATAACGATATGTTTCTTTTGACTAGTCAGAAAAGATCTCCATATACAATTGGCTTCCAGCCTGAATACAGGCTTCTCTGTATTGTTCATATTTTTTCAGCCATTCCTTTCCCTCTGGTGTTATCGTGCTTCCCCCACCTGACCTGCCACCTGTTGTGCGGCTTGTAAGTGAAAATCCCAGCGCTTCTTCAGCATTTTTTATCATGCGGAATGCTTTGCTGTAGGCAAGTCCCATGGACTGGGATGCGGAGCGGAGAGAACCGGTTTTTTCTATAGCCAAAAGAAGGCGGTATGGGCCTTCACCAAAGAATTTCTCATCATTATCATCAAAAAATGTTATTTTAATAGCAGCTCTCAATGCATATCATCCTCCTTCATCATGACAAGCTGGCGCTTTCCCTGACGGTTGCAAAGTTCTCTGATACTGATTGTACCATAAACTTTGGACAGAAGCATTTCCATTTCCTCAATGGGTGTTTTATCGGGATATATTTCACCGATCAGCTTGGATTCAGATAAAACCAGAAGAGTGTTGCAGTAATTTAATGCAAGTGATGAATCGTGAAGCGTTACCAGAGACACCGCGCGGTTTTGTTCAACATAGCTGCACAGAAGTTTCATGATCTGGTAGCGCAGTCTGAAGTCCAGTGCACTTTCCGGTTCGTCCAGGAGTAAAAGCTTCCGTTTGGCCACAAATGTACGTGCCAGCAGGGCAAGCTGTTTTTGCCCCTCGCTCAATGTCTGGAAATTATCGTTTATCCGTGAATCAAGGCCGACCATTGCAAGAACTTCATGAGCTTTTCCTTTCATGGTATCAGTAGGGGGCTGAAGCAGCTTAAGCTCTGGGTTAAATCCCATCATGACAACATCCAAGAGAGATATGTCTATGGATATGCCGCTTTTTTGAGGGATATATCCACATAGCTGTGCTAGTTTTTTGTGAGGAATATGTTCCAGCTGGAGATTATCTAACTCGCAGCAGCCACTATGTGGAATCAAATTGGCAATAGCTTTGATAAGGGTTGTCTTGCCACAGCCATTCTCGCCAAGTATACCAACAATTGTACCTTCTTCTGCAGAAAAGCTGATATTATTTATCACATTTTGCACATCTGGGGTGTTGGTGCGGCTGCTGTGGTGGTAGCCGGCTGACAGATCGCATATGTTTAATATACTCATTTTACAGGTTTCCTCCTTATGCATAGATAGATAAGAAACGGTGCTCCTACGATACTTGTGAATATACTGACCGGCAGTTCTGTGGAACATACACTGCGGGCAAGGATATCGCCGAAAGTGAGAAGACATCCACCTATAAGACCACTCAGAAGCATAGTTGATAAGCGGTTATTTTTGAGCAGCATTCTGGCTCCGTGCGGAGCAAGCAAAGAAATAAAGCTGATAAGTCCTGTCATGCTGATCACACTTGAAGTTGCCAGGGTTGCGATCAAAAGAACCAGCATTCGCATCTGGTTAACATGCACTCCAAGCATTTTGCCCTCTGCGTCATCAAGGGAGAGCATTATGATCTGTCTGTACAACAGGAACATTATCAGCAGGCAGACCGCACATAGTATTACGTTTGAGCCAATGGAATATATGCTTATGCCATTAAGACTTCCCATGATCCAGTATTCAATTGATGCTAATTGTTTTTCAGGGTCGGCAGTCAGCTTCAGACACACAAGAGCGGTCTGGGCAAGACTGTGTACTGCTATGCCTGCCAGTACTATGCTTTTTCCATCACGTTCATATGTCAGCGATGACAGAAGCAGAACCAGTATCACACAGCATATGGCTCCGGCAAAAGCAGATATGGTTACAGACATTGTTCCGGACAAAAACAGAATGCCAAATGCGGCACCTGCGCTTGCACCTGAGGATACACCTATGATGTCTGGAGAAGCCAATGGGTTCTTAAAGACAGTCTGATATACAAATCCTGCTATGCCGAGAACAAATCCCCCTATACAGCCGATGATTCCGCGGCTTGCGCGAAGCGTGAGAAATACACGCCACTGCATGTCATCGCCTTGCAGCAATCCATTCAGTGTAAGAGGATATCTTCCGACAAAAAAAGAAAATATACTGAGAGCTGCCAGAATGACAGCTCCCAGTATAATAGTTATTGTTGCTTTGTTTTTATTTTTACGCTTGTTATTAGTTGTTGATTCCATAGAATGTTTCATAATAATTTGTCATTTCAGTTGTATATGTGTCAGCTGATACCTGATCAGGATGAAGGATCCCTGCAAGCCATACAGATGCCAGGATTCCTGCAGGTACCGGGCTATCCAGTGCTTCCACGTCTCCAGGAATAGCATATACGTGGCTGTTTTTTACAGCAGTGCATTCTGCAAGGTTTGGATCGTTCATTACGTCATCTACTGTATATTCGGCATCCGATGCGATTATTATATAAGAAGGATCCCATGCAAGAAGCTGCTCATAGCTTATCTCGGCCCAGTAGGTGTCTGTGATAGAATCAGCTGCATTTTTTCCACCGGCAAGTTCTATGATGCTTGACTGATACATAGAAGGACCGGCAGTAGACAGGAATGATGAGTTGCCGGCAAGGTATACACTTTCAGGTTCTACGCCAGACAGAGCTGAAGTAAGCATATCCTTCTGAGAATCTATATATGCGAGCAGCTTTGCAGCTTCTGAGTTGGTGTTAGTTGCCGTAGCTATGGTGTTGATCATTTCTGTCAGAAGATCCTGACTTTCAGGATTGACGAGCAGTACTGTGATACCGAGGTCTGTCAGGCTCTGGGCTGCATCCTTCAGCTTCATTGGCAGAATAACTAGATCAGGTGAAAGAGTAGCACATGTCTCAAGGTTGAACTCTTTGGCAGTTCCAACATTCGGCAGCTCTGTCATTTCCGGTGCAGCAAGCTTATAAATAGGGCGCTTGTCTGCTTTTGCCTCAATACCGACAACCTTATCCTTGAGACCAAGAGCGATCAGAAGGCTTGAAGAAATATAGTAGCCGCTCACGATAGAAGATGGCTCTTTTTCAATTGTAACTTCACGGCCGGCCTGGTCAGTAACTGTTACAGGGTAGACAGTCTGTTCAGCATCTGCTTCAGTGGAAGACTCTTCAGAAGATAATTCTTCAGATACTTCTTCACTGGAAGCTGATTCGGATACTGAAGCAGCTGTGGTGCTTTCCGTAGTACTCTGTGTTGTTGTAGCACTGTCTGTACCACAGGCTGTAAGTACTGCCAGCATAGTACAGATAAGTATGATAGATAGTTGATTTTTAAAAGTTGTTTTCATGAATTCAATGTTCCTTTCGTTATTCTTGAAATAATACAACGGTATTGTAACAAAGCATCTTTTCAAAGACAAGCTGTTTTAATATAATATATTTTGAAAAATTGTGTTTATATGTTAAAAGGAGCTTTTATGGTAACAATACAGAATTATGTACGCGCACAAAGTATTGATGAGGCATATGAACTGAATCAGAAAAAGGGAAGCTGTATTATCGGAGGCATGCTCTGGACAAAAATGCAGGATCGCCTGATACAGACAGCCATAGATATGTGTGATCTGGGACTTGATAAGATTGAAGAAAAAGATGACGAATTCATTATTGGTGCAATGGCATCACTCCGTCAGATAGAGCTGCATGACGGATTAAACAAATATACACATGGTGCAGTATGTGAAGCTGTGAAGGATATTGTGGGAGTTCAGTTTCGGAATCTCGCAACGATTGGCGGAAGCATATGGGGACGTTTCGGCTTTTCAGACATCCTGACAGTTTTTTTAGCTATGGATGCATTTGTGGAACTTTATCATGGTGGTATGATTCCTCTCAGGGAATTTGTCAACATGAAGCAGGACAGGGACGTGATTGTACATCTGATCATCAGGAAAACTCCTGGGGTTTTTGCTTATGCATCAGTCCGCAATCAGAGAACAGATTTTCCTGTCATTGCCTGTTCAGCATCATGCGTGGATGGAGAATACCGTCTGGCTGTGGGAGCAAGGCCTGGAAGGGCGATGCTTGTTCTGGATGAAGAAGGCTTGCTCACAGGGGGACTTTCAGATGATACAGAGAAAGCATTTGCCAGTTGGGTTTCTGACAATGTTCCGGTTGGAAGCAATCATCGTGCTGGTGCAGAATACAGAAGCCGTCTGATACGTGTGCTTGGACAGAGATTATTGAAAAAAATTGAGGAGGAGCAGCAGTGGAAATAAAAGTTAAATTAAATGGGAAATTTGTCTCGGGAAATATAGCTCCTGATATGCTCCTTATAGATTTTCTGCGCGATCATGGCTGTTATAGTGTGAAACGCGGCTGTGAGACGTCAAATTGCGGCCTGTGTACAGTGCTTATGGATCAGACTCCTGTCCTTTCCTGTTCGATGCTTGCTGCCAGGGCAGATGGACACGAGGTGCAGACCCTTGAGGGCCTTCAGGATGAGGCGGCAGAATTTGCCGGATTCATTGCTGATCAGGGTGCTGATCAATGTGGTTTCTGCAACCCGGGTTTTGTGATGAATACAATAGCTCTTCTCAGAGAAAATC
Source organism: Coprococcus sp. RTP21281st1_F1_RTP21281_210402 (assembly GCF_040915325.1). Classification (NCBI taxonomy): domain Bacteria; kingdom Bacillati; phylum Bacillota; class Clostridia; order Lachnospirales; family Lachnospiraceae; genus Coprococcus; species Coprococcus sp. RTP21281st1_F1_RTP21281_210402. The sequence continues at coordinate 380,103 of NZ_JBCPDQ010000001.1, read as the reverse complement.
CTGATCCATCGGATGATGAGATCAGGGCATATCTTGCCGGGAATCTGTGCAGATGTTCCGGATATGAGGGACAACTGAGAGGAATCCGAAATTACTTAGACAGTAGAATTCCTGCAGATGACAGACAGTAAAGGGGTGAACTCATGGAACATAAAAAATATAATGTAGTTAATAAATCCGTTAGAAAAAAAGATTCTATGCAGTTACTTCTTGGCAAACCGGTATATGTGGATGATATCACTCCCGGTGATGCACTTGTTGTGAAACTGCTTCGCAGTCCACATGCGAATGCTATTGTGGAGGATATAAATGTCTCCATAGCAAAAAAAATACCCGGAATAGTAGATATTTACACATGGCAGGATGTGCCAAATAGCCGGTTTGCAATAGCAGGACAGACATATCCTGAGCCGTCACCGTATGACAGACTCATTATGGATCGCCATGTGAGGTGTGTGGGCGATGTGGTTGCAATCATAGCAGCTGAGGATGAAAAGTCAGCAATCAAGGCTATGAAACTCATAAAGGTAAAATATAAAATCTTAGAGCCTGTTCTGGATTTCCGCAAGGCAAAGGATAATGATATATTGGTTCATCCTGAGGACGACTGGTTCCCACCGGTTCAGGTAGGAGGCGATCCGAAACGCAACCTGATAGCAAGCGATATAGGCGGTGATGGCGATGTTGATGCTGTTATAGCTGACTGTGATGAGGTACTGGAGAACAGATATCATATGAGAGCCTTTAACCAGGCTATGATGGAGACTTTTCGAACGTATACACACCTTGACCGTTATGGAAGGCTTCATGTAATTTCTTCTACACAGATCGTGTTTCATGTACGTCGTATTCTGTCAAGAGCGCTTGGCATTCCAAAGAGCAGGATCAGAGTGGAAAAACCACGTATAGGAGGCGGATTTGGAGCAAAGCAGACAGCGGTAAGTGAGGTGTATCCTGCATTTGTGACCATGAAGACAGGACGTGCGGCCAAGATCATATTTACGAGACAGGAAAGTCAGATCGCAGGTTCACCGCGCCATGAGATGGAGGTGAGTGTTCGTCTGGGAGCAGACCGCGATGGACATATAAGGGGACTTGATCTGTATACGCTGTCCAACACAGGAGCGTATGGGGAGCATGGACCTACAACAGTCGGACTTAGCGGGCATAAGTCAATTCCATTATATACGGGAGGTCTTGAGGCATATAGGTTTGGATATGATGTTGTATATACGAACACTATGGCGGCTGGTGCATACAGAGGCTATGGGGCTACACAGGGAATCTTCGCACTTGAGTCTGCGGTGAATGAACTTGCGGAGAAACTGGGGATAGATCCGACCGTGATCCGTGAGCAGAATATGCTGCGCGAGGGAATGAAGATGCCTGCGTATTATGGTGAAACTGCAAATGCGTGTGCTCTTGACAGATGTATGGCCAGATGCAAGGAGATATTTAACTGGGATGATAAATACCCTGTCAGGGACATGGGAAACGGAAAAGTCAGGGCTGCAGGAGTGGCAATGGCCATGCAGGGTTCTTGTATATCGAATGTGGATGTGGGATCTGCAACGGTCAAGCTTGCGGATGATGGTACATTTAACCTGATAATCGGTGCTGCAGATATGGGAACCGGATGTGATACTATCCTTGCACAGATGGTTGCGGAGTGCATGGACTGCTCGGTTGATGACGTGGCGGTATTTGGAGCAGACACAGATGCTTCACCGTATGATTCCGGCTCATATGCTTCATCCACTACGTATGTAACAGGAAAGGCTGTGGAGCTTGCCTGTGATAAATTGAAGAAGAAGCTGTGCGCAATTGCAGCAGGAATGCTTGGATGTGAACAGGATGAAATGTATTTCGAAAATGGCAGGGCATATCGGACAGGAACAGATCAAAGCGTTTCCTTGGCTGATATAAGTGTTAAGGATCAGGTCGCAAATGATATTGCCGCTGTAGCTACAGTCTCTCATTCATCTCCGGTTTCGCCTCCTCCATATATGGTCGGAATGGTTGAGATAGAACTTGACAGATATACAGGAGAAGTGAAGATATTGGATTATGCTGCAGTCGTGGATTGTGGCATAGCCATAAATCCGGCACTGGCACGTGTTCAGGCGGAGGGAGGCATAGTTCAGGGAATCGGACACACTCTGTTTGAGAACATCACCTACAATGCGAAGGGATGCCCGATAGAGTCGAGTTTCATGCAATACAAGATACCAACCCGTCTGGATATGGGACATTTGAGAGTGGAATTTGAAAACAGCTATGAGCCTACAGGTCCTTTTGGAGCCAAATCGATAGGGGAAATAGTTATCAACACTCCGGCACCTGCTATTGCACATGCCATATACAGGGCGACAGGTGTATGGCACAGAGAACTACCGATTACACCGGAGAAGATTCTTATGTCCATGCCGGAAGAGTGATTGGAGATAACATAAGCAGAATAACAGAATCTGTAATATGAAAAAAATATACAGGAGAAAACAACAGATGAAAAATAAGTTTAAACTTTCAGAAACAGCATTCCAGCTTGATGGAAGGATGCCTCTTTCCCAGGCGATACCTCTTGGACTTCAGCATGTCCTTGCAATGTTTGTCGGAAATTTGACACCATTATTGATTATCACAGGAGCATGCGGACTGGTCGGTGGTGAATTTGCTGATCTTCAGCTTTCACTGCTTCAGAACGCAATGCTTATCGCGGGAGTTGTCACCCTGATACAGCTTTTCTCAATAGGACCTGTTGGAGGAAAGGTGCCGATCATTATGGGTACATCTTCAGGTTTTATAGGAGTATTCAACAGCGTGGCGGCAACCATGGGCGGTGGAGTGCTTGCGTATGGTGCGATTATGGGGGCATCCATTATCGGTGGCCTGTTTGAGACTGTGCTTGGCTTTTTCCTGAAGCCATTGCGCAGGTTTTTCCCGGCTGTTGTAACAGGTACAGTGGTTTTATCCATTGGACTCAGCCTTATATCGGTGGGAATAAATTCGTTTGGAGGTGGAAATAATGCCGCAGACTTTGGCTCCATGGAGAACCTTCTGCTTGCAGTATTTGTCCTTGTGGTTATTCTTTTCTTTAAGCACTGGACAAAAGGATTTTTGAGCTCATCATCGATTCTTTTTGGAATAATCGCAGGTTATATCGCAGCGATCATAATGGGACTTGTTCTTCCGAGAACAGGTATAACTGCTGATGGTGTGGAATATACAAAAGCCTGGGTGCTGAACTGGGACAAGGTGAAAGATGCTTCCTGGTTTGCGATTCCACAGCTCATGCCTGTAAAACCAGTGTTTGATGTGCGCGCAATCCTTCCTGTGCTCATAATGTTTATTGTTACAGCGGTGGAGACTGTAGGCGATATATCAGGTGTTATGGAAGGTGGTCTTGGAAGGGAAGCCACAGACAAGGAACTTTCAGGTGGTGTGATGTGTGACGGTCTGGGTTCATCTCTTGCAGCTGTGTTTGGAGTCCTTCCAAATACATCGTTCAGCCAGAATGTGGGACTTGTAGCCATGACTAAGGTCGTCAACAGATTTGCGCTTGCAACAGGAGCGATATTCCTGATATTATGTGGCCTTTGCCCTAAACTTGCAGCACTGGTATCGATCATGCCTCAGTCAGTGCTTGGCGGAGCTGCGGTTATGATGTTTTCTTCGATAGTTATCAGTGGTATTCAGCTCATAACAAAGGAACCGTTAAGCGCACGCAACCTGTCCATAGTTTCGGTAGCACTGGGCGTGGGCTATGGAATGGGAGCCAATCCGGGTATTCTAGCAAATGCCCCTCAGCTGCTCCAGCTTGTTTTTGGAGGCTCAGGAATTGTTCCTGCGGCAATGGTTGCAATTCTGCTTAATATTATCCTGCCTAAAGAAAAGTAGTAATTGGGGACGCTCCTCGTTACAAAGGAAACGTCCCTGTTATATATAACAAAAAGTTGTGCTACAAAAGTAGTTGTTGATAACAAAAAAATATGCTAACATAAAAATAGTAGTTTCCGAATGTATGTTCGATATAGTATAATATATACTGTATATACATTTGAGACTGCTATTTTTTAACTTGAAAAATATATAGTAATAAAACATATTCGGTATGGAGGAGAAGTTATGTACCTTGTGATAGACGTAGGCGGAACATTTATAAAGCATTGTGTGATGGACAGAGATGCTGAGATAATGGAGAAGAATAAATTCCCTACACCTGGAAGATTTGGGAATGGACTGGAGAACATACAACAGGGGCTGGATGCATTCCTTGATGCACTTCAGTCGATATATGATGGATATAAGGAAAGATATGATATACAAGGAATAGCTATATCACTTCCTGGACAGGTGGACGTGGACAACGGGATATGTTATGCCGGCGGAGCCTTGCCTTACCTTGACAAAGCACATATAGGCGAGCTTGTAAGCGAGAGATGCGATGGACTTAAGGTAGCGCTTGAGAACGACGGCAAATGTGCAGCATTGTCGGAGATATGGCAGGGAAATGCAAAGGACTATAGCAGCGCAGTTGTATTGGTATTTGGCACAGGTGTCGGTGGAGGAATAGTCATAGACAGAAAGATACTCCACGGCAGAGGTATGGTTGCCGGTGAGATGTCGTACCTGTTTGAGGATGTGAACAGGGATAATATAGACAAACTTGTACCGCTTGAGGCGAATCTCAAGAATACAAAGAAACATGTAAAACTTCCGGACAATGTCACCTGGACGATGCAGGCATCGGTAAGCTCACTCAGAAGAGAGGTGGCAGCAGTCAAGGGCATGAGGGAAGATGAAGTGTCAGGTGAGATGATATATGAGTGGGAGACTGCCGGTGATAAGGCGGTCATAGATGTACTTGAGGACTGGTATCTGAACATCGCGAAGCACTGCATGAATATACATGTCATTCTTGCACCGGACATCATACTCCTTGGAGGTGGAATCAGTGCGGAACCGAGGTTCATACAGGGCGTGAAGAAGTATGTGGATAAGCTTGCAAAATTTTCAGTGATCTATAATGAGATGCAGGTTGGACTGTGCAAATTTGGTAACGATTCCAATCTCATAGGAGCACTTTTCAACTATCTTCAGAAGTATGAGGGTGCCCACTAGATAAGAAAACGGAGATCATATCAGGATGAAACACAATGACGGAAAAGAGACGGACATCAGAATGAAGCACAATGACGAAAAAGAGACGGACATCAGAATGAGCGCAGAAAAGAGTAAAGAAAGAAGCATAGAAAAAAATATAGAAAAAAGCAAAGAAAAAGGCAAAGAAACGAATACAGAAAAGAACACCGATTATAGAAAAAAATCGCACGAGATGGATATGTTAAATGGTTCACTGGCGCTTAAGATGCTTATATTTGCCATGCCACTTGCCGCCAGCAGTATACTGCAGCAGCTTTTCAATTCGGCAGATGTAGCTGTGGCAGGAAGATTTGCAGGAAGTGATGCCCTGGCGGCCGTTGGAAGCAATGCGGCGGTTGTTGCCCTGTTTGTGAATGTGTTTGTGGGGCTTTCAGTGGGTGTGAATGTTCTTGTGGCCCATTATATAGGCCAGAACAAAAAAGATTCCATAAGCAGGTGTGTGCATACCAGCGTGAAGTTTGCCCTTATATGCGGAATAGTTATGCTTGTTGCGGGAATGTTTGTGGCAAGACCGATTCTTGAGGCCATAGATACCCCTGAGAGGGTGCTGGATCAGGCTGTACTTTATTTGAGGATATACTTTGTGGGAATGCCGTTTATCATACTTTATAATTTTGGAGCGGCTGTGCTCAGAGCTATAGGTGATACAAGGCGTCCGCTTTACTGCCTGATAGTTTCAGGTGTACTCAATGTTGTACTCAACCTGTTCTTCGTGTGTGTGTGTAAACTTGGAGTGGCAGGCGTCGGCATGGCAACGGTCATATCAAATGTTGTCAGTACGGGAATAGTCATGTATATATTGATGCATGAGGAAGGTCCACTCAGACTCGATATAAAGAATATACGAATAGATAAAGTGTGCCTGGGAAAAATACTCAGGATAGGAGCTCCATCAGCGATACAGACGGCAGTTTTCTCATTGTCAAATGTGCTGATACAGGGCGGAATCAACAGCTTTGGTCCTGATGCTGTGGCAGGCTCATCCACGGGTCTTAATTTTGAATATTTTGCATATTTTGTCATATCCGCATACGCACAGGCAGCAGTGACATTTGTGAGCCAGAATTATGGTGCAGGTGAGAAGGAGAGATGCAGAAAAGCTCTCAGGATTGCCATGTTAGAGGGCATGCTTATGACGGCTGTGTTCAGCAGTGTCATGATGCTTTCAGGGGATTTGCTTGTGAGATTTTATACAACAGATACAGAGGTTATAAAGTATGCACTTATAAGAATGAAGCATGTCATGCTCCTTGAGGCGATGACAGGAACATATGAGATGACAGCTGCGGCACTCAGAGGCCTTGGCAGATCCATGCTGCCGGCTATTATAACAGTTGTGGGTTCAGTAGTGTTCAGGATCATATGGATATATACGGTGTTTGCGCGATATCATTCTTTTGGCATGCTTTTGAACGTGTATATAGTTTCATGGATAATAACAGGTACGGCGATGATAATCGCATACATACTCGTATCGAGGAAAGTGCTGGGGCATACACGGGCCGGCGGGAAGGCTGCTGAGACGGCTGCTGTATAGTATGTGACTCAAGGCACATAAGCATCAGAAAGAGAAGATTAAGACTGAGCAAGAAGTGACAGGGGGATTGGCTGTGGATAGGGATAAGAAAGATAGAACGTATATTGCGATAGATCTGAAATCCTTCTTTGCATCGGTTGAATGTGTTGAGCGCGGACTTGATCCACTGACCACCAATCTGGTAGTGGCAGATGCGTCGAGAACAGAGAAGACCATATGTCTTGCTGTTTCCCCGTCGCTGAAGAGCTATGGTATACCTGGAAGAGCCAGACTGTTCGAGGTGGTGCAGAGGCTTAAGGAGGTCAATGCCAGCAGGAGAACACTTTCACCCGGTGGAAACTTTTCCGGGGAGAGCTGCGATTCCAATGAGCTTGCGGAGCATAATGAATTTGCGGTTTCGTATATAGCCGCTCCGCCACGTATGGCATATTACATGAAGTACAGTACGGATATATATAACATCTATCTGAAGTATGTAGCACCAGAGGATATGCATGTGTATTCCATAGATGAGGTGTTCATGGATGTGACGGATTATCTTGGGATATATAAGATGAGTCCGCACGATCTTGCCATGACGATCATACAGGATGTGCTTGCACAGACCGGTATAACAGCAACAGCAGGGATAGGAACGAACCTCTACCTGTGTAAGATAGCGATGGATGTTGAGGCAAAGCATATAGCCCCGGATAAGGATGGAGTCAGGATAGCAAGTCTTGATGAAATGTCGTACAGACAGAAGCTGTGGAATCACAGACCGCTCACAGATTTCTGGAGAGTGGGAAAAGGATATGCGAGAAAACTTGAGAGTCATGGACTTTACACAATGGGTGATATCGCCAGATGCTCACTGGGACATGACGATGAGTATTACAACGAAGATCTGCTATACAGATTATTTGGTATAAATGCAGAGCTGCTCATAGATCATGCATGGGGCTGGGAGCCTTGTACCATTGCAGATATCAAGGCTTACAAGCCGGAGAGGAACAGCATAGGTTCAGGACAGGTGTTGTCATGCCCATACGAATATGAAAAAGCCAGACTTATTATCCGTGAGATGACGGATCTGCTCGTGCTGGATCTTGTGGATAAGAATGTCAAGACAAATCAGATGGTCATAACAGTGGGGTATGATATAGATAATCTCAAAAAGAACGCTGCGGGAGCGAAATTTTCCGGAGAGATACAGACAGATATGTATGGGAGAAAGATACCGAAAAGTGCCCATGGAACGGTGAATCTTGGAGAGTATACATCATCTACACAGGTCATCATGGATGCGGTGACCGGATTGTTTGAAGAGATCGTAGATCCTTTATTGTATGTCAGAAGGATATATGTCACGGCGAACAATATCATATCGAATACTGCGGCACATGAGAAACAGTCAGCAAGGCAGCTCAGTCTGTTTGATGATTTTGGAGACGGGGCAGCAGAGACGGAGAAAAAGCAGCAGGATATGAAGCGGGAGCAGAGCATGCAGAAAGCGATGATAGAGCTCAAGAAGAAATTTGGCAAAAATGCAGTCCTTAAGGGAATGAATCTTGAGAAGGGCGGTACGACGATAGAGAGGAACGGACAGATAGGCGGTCACAAGGCTTAGGAGGGGCTTATGGAAGATAATTACGATGACATAATACAGCTTACACATCACGTGTCCTCTGTTCATCCGCACATGTCTATCCATGACAGAGCAGCACAGTTTGCCCCATTTGCCGCACTCACAGGACATGGAGCAGCCATAGCGGAGACTGCAAGGCTCACCGATGAGAAGTTGGAGCTGGATGAGAGTCAGAAAATGGTTCTTGATCAGAAACTGTTGAATATAATGCATAATGCAGACAAAAAATGTGTGAGTATAGAGTATTTTGTAAAGGATGACAGAAAAGCTGGTGGAAGATACGAACATGTGTCGGGATATATACGCAATGTTGACGTATATGGGAAAAAGATAGTTATGGAAGACAGAACCGAGATACCGATAGATGATATATATGATTTAAATATTGATCAGAATGGAGATGTATATTTGCATGAATAGAGAGACTATGGTGATAGCACACAGAGGAGCGAGTGCCCTTGCGCCTCATGAGAATACACTTGAAGCGTTTCAGATAGCTATAGATCTGAAGGCGGATATGGCGGAGTTCGATGTGAGGAAAACCAGTGATAATATACTCATAGTATTTCATGATGGAACTATAGACGGCAGAAAGATAGGAGATATGACATACAACAGGATCAACGATATTGCATCAAAAGAAGGCTACAGAGTGCCTACGCTTGACGAAGTCCTGGAACTCTGCAGCGGAAAGATATGTCTTGATATAGAATTAAAGGAGAGCGGATACGAGAGGCGTGTCATAGATCTTGTCAAGGGGAGATTTGGATACGGTGAGTTCTCGATAAAATCCTTCAAGGACAAAGTGTCGTACAATGTGAAGGCCATAGACCCGAGGATAAAGACCGGACTGCTCGTCGGTAAGAAAAAGGCTAAGCTCGGTGTCAGATTGAATGAGTATTTTCCTGAGAGAAGAATGAGACGGTGTAAAGCGGATTTTATATCGCCGAATTATCTTCTCTGCACGAAGAAATTTGTGAAGAGAATGAAGCGCAAGCACATACCGGTATATGTGTGGACTGTGAATGATCCACACTGGATGAGACGTATGTGCAGACTGGGCGTAGATGCAGTGATAACAGACCGCCCGGATATAATGCGTTGAAAGACCTAGAAATATTTGTTATATTATTCTATAGGTGGAGGAGTTGTACATAGGAGGATAATATGAGCAAAGTACTATACTTTGATTACGCGGCATTCTGCGTGTTTACTCTTATCATGGTCTCAGTCATCATGAAGAAAATGACCAGAGGCAAATTAAACAGGCAGTTTCAATTTGTTCTGACCATTGCAATGGTTGCCACAGCGTTTGATATAGGCGCCATCGCATTTGACAATATGGGTGAAAGGCATGTAGTCACCCAATACATATTCCATACGGGATATCTCTTTTTCCATGTCGTTTCATCGGCTATGTATGCCGCTTATGTGGTGAACATAGTGGATGCCATACATATATTCAGAGGTAAAGTGAAGAGTTTCATACTGGCACTTCCAACGTTGCTGTGCATGATCATGCTCGGAGTTAATTTTTTCACTCCGTGTGTATTCAGTATAGGCGGACAGGGAGAGTACAGAAGAGAGTTTTTCATGACATTTCTGTATGCTGCCGGAATATTTTATATGATTCTAGGCTTCATGGTTGTTACGAGATATCACAGGAGACTTACAAGAGGAAGATTTGTATCAACCATAGCGATATTCCCATTGGTTGTTGTTGCGGCCGTATTTCAGATGTTTAACCCGGATATTCCGATTGAGATGTTTGCAAATGCGATTGGATTACTGTTCGTTGCGTTGCTGATACAGAGTCCGGAGCAGGTTATAAGCAGTGCCACGGGCCTGAACAAGATCACAAGATACATGGACGACGTGAGAAATTCTCTGGATAATGGCCTTGATATAACGGTAGTTATGATAACTATGGAGAATGACAAGACTCTTCGCGGGATTCTGGGAGTTGAGGAATATCATAAGCTGCTCAGGGAGATCTCTGAAGACTTTTTAGAGTGGAGCAGACCATATGGATATGATGTTGAGTGGTATTATCTGGGAACCGGAATGTTCAGATGTGTCATGAACCAGCGTATCAAGGATCAGGCTGAGGATTTTGCGGAGCGGATAAACGAGAAGCTGAAGAAGGGATATAAGTATAATGATATGTTTATAAATCTATTGCCGATAATATGTATCACCAGATGTCCTCAGGATATAGAGGATGTTGACAGTGTGATGCGGTTTGGCGGTGAGCTTGCTGAGCACGAGTATACAGGCCGTGTTCTCTATGCCAGAGATATCTATAACAAGGAAAGATATGATCTGATGCGGGACATGGACATGATACTTGATAAGGCATTTGCCGAGAACAGGTTTGAGGTTTACTATCAGCCGATATACAGCATAGATTCTGGAAAATATAACAGTGCTGAGGCACTTCTGAGATTAAATGATGATATGTATGGATACATTTCGCCGGAGATATTTATCCCTGCTGCGGAGGAGAATGGAATGATCCATAAGATAGGTAAGTTCGTTCTTGAAGAGGTGTGCCGTTTCATAGCTGGAGAGAAATTCAAGAATCTCGGACTGGAATATGTTGAGGTGAATCTGTCGGTCATCCAGTGCATGAGCAGTGAGTTATCAGAAGACGTGCGGGCAGTGATGGAGCGTTACGGAGTCAGCAATGAGCAGATAAATCTTGAGATTACTGAGACTGCGGCTGCCTATGCTCAGACGACAATGATGGACAATATCAACAGTCTCACAGATTATGGTATTGCATTCTCACTTGACGATTTTGGAACAGGTTATTCCAATATGAAGAGGATAGCATCCATGCCGTTTGCGATAGTTAAGCTGGACAAGACATTTGCGGATATAGACACAGATGACAAGATGATGAAGGTTGTCAAGAACACCATAAGCATGGTTAAGGATATGAATATGAAGATCGTAGTGGAAGGCGTGGAGACGGAGGAATCCCTCAGGGAGTTCAGCAATCTTGGAGTGAATTACATTCAGGGCTATTATTTCTCAAGACCATTGCCACAGGATAAGTTCATATCAGAGGTGAAGAGAGTTAACCAGAGCTAAGAGAAAGGACGGCGTATGACAGATATAGAGAACCGGGTCGTTGATGAGGTAGAGAAGGTCGTAAAGGGAAAAAGAGATATAATAATCAAGGTCTATGCTGCCATACTTGCGGGTGGACATATACTGCTTGAGGATATCCCGGGTGTGGGCAAGACCACTCTTGCAACGGCATTTGCCAGAACTCTGGATATGAAATATAACAGAGTCCAGTTTACACCGGATGTTCTGCCGAGTGACATAATGGGATTTTCCATGTACAATGCAAAAAGCGGTGAGTTTGAGTACAGAGAGGGTTCAGCGTTCTGTAATCTGTTCCTTGCGGATGAGATAAACCGAACATCGCCTAAGACTCAGTCGGCACTCCTTGAGATCATGGAGGAAAAACATGTGACAGTCGATGCTGTTACAAGGGAACTTCCACAGCCTTTCACGGTCATGGCAACCCAGAATCCGGTTGGTTCGTCGGGAACGCAGATGCTTCCGGAGTCCCAGCTTGACAGATTCATGGTGAGACTTTCCATGGGATACCCATCCCACGAGGCTGCGGTGCAGATACTTAAAGGTCAGGAATTTGTACCTATGGACAGTGTAGAGAGAATAGTGACGAGAGATGAACTGATAGGTCTTCAGGATAAGGCGAGAACTTTGAGTGTGCATGATTCAATATTTGATTACATAGTGACTCTGGTTGAGGCTACCAGGGAGAGTGAGCTCTTCTCGATGGGAGCAAGTCCGCGAGGCGCAAATGCACTTCTGCGGATGAGCAGAGCAATGGCGGTGCTCTCTGGAAGAGAATATGTTGTGCCGGGAGACATAGCAGAGGTGTTCAACGACGTGCTTGGGCACAGGGTAAAGCTTGCAGCCCGTGCCAGAGCTAATGGAATGACTGTCGCAGAGGCTCTGGATGAAGTGAGAAGTCAGGTTAAGGTTCCAAGGACTTAGAACTGAGAACATAAGAGATATAAGTAAAGGAGGATCAGCGGATGAAGTACGCATGGCATGTATTCAAATACATTCTCGTGTTTGTTATAAATCTGTTGATCCTTCTTTTTGTGCATTCATATTTTAATTTCATAGTTATGATACTGATGATAGTTCTGCCGGTCGTGTCAATAGTATGCACCTTTGTGCTTTCAAGGCATTTGACTGTAAAGTTTGGCGGCGGGGAGCAGAACCTTACGGTGGATTCGCCATTTCTCGTATCGGTTGTGCTCGACAACAGCAGCATTATTCCGAATATGAACACAGAGATAGAGATAAGCATGGAGAATGATCTTTTCCATACAAATGGCAGGCATACGCTGTGCATACCTGCATATTCGCGCAGTGCGAATGTGGTGGACTACCAGATAGCCCAGTCGTATGTAGGTGCACTGGAGGTGAAAGCGGACAGAATATGTGTTACTGACTGGCTTGGATTTGTGAGGATAAAGAGCAAATGCAACTCGGTAAAAGAGTACAAGGTTTTCCCTTCCGGAAAGGTTGATGTGGAGGCGGATATGACCGCGGTTTCACAGGGGATGAACGAGGCTGAGGAGAGCCGGAAAAAAGGTCATGATTTCTCCGAGGTTGTGGATGTGAGAGAATACCAGCCGGGGGATAAGCTTCAGAATATACATTGGAAGCTGTCAGCAAAAAAAGACGTGCTGATGGTAAAGGACAGAGAGAGCATGTCGTCAAGCCAGCTCATGATATTGGTAGAGCTTGCCGATGATGAGACACATATATTGAATGATGTACTGAAATCCGCCTACGGCATGGCTGTAAGTCTGTTGGATGAACAACTGCCGTTTACATTCTATTACTGGAGCGGCGCGCAGGGCGATATAGTCAGGACTTCGATAGACAGCAGGGATGATCTCGCTGAATGGATGGAGAAGATCTTTTATGAGCAGGCGTATGCAGATTTTGGCTATGGGTTATCGATGCTTGAGAAGAATCTGGATTATGACAGAAGGATCATAGTTGTTTCCGGCGATATGAGAGCGGATGGCAATGTAGTGTTTACATATGGAGATCGTGTGAAAGGATACATAATTGGGTAGAATCTTTGGTAGAAAAAAGAAAACTGAAGACAGGAAAGCGGTAGAATTCTGTGAAGGTGTAAGGCTGCTCAACGATCCGGAGATCACAGATGGAGGCAGAGAAGGCGCGGATTACAGAAAAAGAAAGCTGCGCAGAAGAAAATCGGACAGCAGAGGTATTGCTGCAAAATGCCTGCTGGAGATATTTATCATAGGCGGTTCAATGTGCGGCTTTTTGTCGTGTATAGATATGGCGTATGGTGTTCCCGTTATATTTCTGGCGTATGCGCTGCTGGCCATGTACTTCTGTGGTCTGTTCAAATCAGGCAAGGTGTGGGTGAGAGATGTTGGATATGTCATATTTCTTGTCGCTTTTGTCCTGTTCATCATGCTCCTCAGACGTTATATAAACAGTGGATTTTATGCTATCGTAAATGAGTTTCTGGATCATGTGACTGATTATTATGGAGCCCAGGAGGTTAAGGTATTCTCCGAGACTTTGTCCAACAGGGCGCTCACTGTTCCTGTGGCAGCCATCGCTATAGGCTGTGTAGAGATAATAATCCTCAACATTTTCCTTAACACGAATATGAGTGTGTTCTGGGCAGTGTGGTTTTCACTTCCTGTGTTTATATTACCATTGTTTTTCAGGCTTGAGCCGGATGTTATTTACATGTTCATGGTATCCACAGGACTTTTGGGAGTTATCTGCCTTAAGGGAAATGGTCACTTCCGTATAACTGACAAGGACAGTACGTTTGAATATGATGAGAAGAAGCGAAGATTCAGTTACAGGCATAGTGACAGGGCGTCTCTGCAGCTTGCGGCCGGTGTGGCGGCTGTATGTATATTGGTGGGAAGTGCGGTTATCCTTGTCAAGCCGCAGCAGACTTATCTGTACAGGTATCGTGATAGCTCGGCGAAGAACAAGATCGAAGGCCCGCTTGGAAACCTCATCATGTATGGATTTGAATCCCTAAGGAATTCGGCGAATACCGGAGGACTGGCGAATGGAAAGCTTGGAGGCGTGTCGGATGTCACACTTGATGGACAGACGGATCTGATAATCACATTTGCACCATATAGCACAAACAGGATCTATCTGAAAGCGTTCGTTGGTGATGAGTATAGCTGGGATCATTGGGACAGAGATAAGGATGGCGACTATCCGTCACCGGTCAATTCTGAAGGACATGCCAGAGGACGAATGGATATACAGAACATAGATGGCGCCGGAGATCTAAAATATTACCCTTACTACACTGATATAGAAGCCATGAATACTTACAAAGAGGGCGATTCATTGTACAGTGTGGAGTACAGTCCATCCGCTTTGGCTGAGCCGGTTATGTCGTCGGTGGATGACAAGTATCTTGAGATTCCAGAGGAGAATATGGATTCAATACGAAGATTCTGTGAGAGCGCAGGAATCACGGAAAAAGACAGTGTGGATAATGTGCTGCAGAAGGTGTATATATACTTCCTGGAGAATTATCCGTACACACTGCATCCGGGAGCCACGCCGAGGGATGAGGATTATGTCAATTATTTCCTTGATACCACGAAGAAGGGCCTGTGTGCCAATTATGCCACTGCGGGGGCGCTGATCCTGAGATACATGGGGATACCCACAAGATATGTGGAGGGGTATGCCGTGGATTACACCGAGGTCCTTGACGGAACAATGCTCGATGAAGAACAGTTCAGATACGATGATTATTATTCAGGCTCATCAGAGCTTGGAAGAACGGCTGTTGTTCAGGTGGATGTGGACGATGGCGGAGCTCATGCGTGGATAGAGGCGTTCATACGTGGCAGATGGCAGGTCGTGGAGCTGACACCTCCGTCGAGTGAAGATGAGGATGAGACCCAGGATGATTTCTGGTCCAGATTTGGAAGATGGCTAGTAGGTGATGACAGCGGAGATACCGGAACAGATACGACCGGCACAGCATTTTCACTTGGAAATGCCGTGTGGATAATATATGTTCTGGCGGGATGTATAGCATTTGCAGTGCTCTTGTTTGTGGGACGTATAGCAGTCAGGAAGATAGTTCGTTTTGTGGGTTATCACAGGAGAGATAAGACTGGAAATGTGATAGCTTACTATAGGTATATGTGTGATTATGCAAGACTTGCGTCGGATGATTTTTCGAAGGCGGGAAATCACAGGCAGCAGCTTGAATATTTCTGTAAGGGCGCAGATCCGGCGGAGACTGAGGACCTTGCGGCATATATGGAAGGCATAAGCTATGGCGGCGAGGTGTCCGGGGACGAATATGTACAGCGTATGGGAGAACTTCGGGTGCTGTTCAGGAGCTTTAGGAGACAGGTCCCTTTTATGAAGAGGATATACATATTCCGAATGTTGTAGTATAGTTGACAGGTAGCAATGGATAATGGAGGTATAAGAGATGCTTGGAATCATAGGTGCGATGGACGAGGAAGTCGCAAGACTGAAAGAGATGATAGATGGGCTCCAGGTCACAGACAAGTGTGGCATGAGCTTCTACAAAGGACAGATAGAAGGAACGGATGTCGTGGTCGTAAAGTGCGGTGTCGGCAAGGTCAATGCGGCCATGTGTACCCAGTCGCTGATCGACATGTATGGAGTGTCAGCTATCATCAACACCGGAATAGCCGGATCACTGGATGCTGACATAGATATAGGAGACATCGTTCTGGCTACGGATACCGTGGAGCACGATATGGATGTATCCGCCCTTGGATATGAGCCGGGTGTGATCCCTGATACAGAGCTGAGCGTGTTCAAGACCAGCGATGAGCTGCTTAAGATAGCACAGGACTCAGTGGATGCAGCAAATATAGGAGTCAAGGTGTTCACTGGAAGAGTGGTGAGCGGCGATCAGTTTATCTGGAGCAAGGACAAGAAGAAATGGCTTGTGGAGACATTTGGTGGAAGATGTGCAGAGATGGAGGGCGCGGCCATAGGACATGTTGCAGTGCTGAATAAGGTTCCGTACCTTGTTGTCCGGGCCATATCGGACAAGGCTGATGACAGTGCAGAGATGGATTATCCTACATTTGCGGCAAAGGCTATAGAGAACAGTGTAAACATGATGACAGAGATAATAAAGAGATATGAGGTGAAGTAGACATGGATAAGATAGCAAGTTTTCAGATAAATCATCTTCTCCTGAATCCGGGCATTTATGTGTCGAGAAAGGATAAGGCTGGGGATCAGATCCTCACAACATTTGACATAAGGATGACAAAGCCGAATTATGAGCCGGTTATGAACACTGCGGAGGTTCATACCATAGAGCATCTCGGTGCGACATTCTTGAGAAATAATGAAGAGTATAAGGACAGGGTCATATACTTTGGACCTATGGGCTGCAGGACGGGATTTTATCTCATACTCGCAGGCGATTATGAGTCGAAGGATATAGTGGAGCTTATGATATCAATGTTCGAATTCATAAGACATTATCACGATCCGATCCCTGGAGCAAATCCAAGAGAGTGCGGCAATTACCTGGATATGAATCTCGGTATGGCGAACTATCTTGCAGAGAAATTCCTGTCACAGGTTCTGTATGATATAGATGACAGCAGACTTAATTATCCAGAGGGTTAAATTCCAATTTACAAATGAGATCAAAATATACAGACCATGTAAAAAACGGGTGATTTTCAGTGGAAATTCGCTTTGTTGAGGAATGTTTGCCATTCTATTGACAATGAAGCTTGCGTGCTTTTTAATGCACGTAAGCTTTTTTTGTGCACATAAAACAGCTAAACAGATTCATGAAGACGGCTCTTACCGGATACGGTTATGAATGGGCTGAAACTCAAACAGAAAGGAAGAGATTATGAAAAGATTGTATGTATATAAGATTCTGCTGGCTGTTCTTCTGGCCGTATGTGTGGCCGGTGTGGTTTTTTATCATAGGTTCAGTACAAGGTCAAGTGCTGACGAACTGTATGCCGGGGAGAAAAGCAGGCATACTGATGTTATGGCCACCTCAACGGATGGAATTGCGGCTATGGCCGGATATGAGATAAGTTATGAAGATGTGGACTGCATCCTAAGCGGCGATGTGGTGTTTTACAATGGGATGCCATACACGAGGCATTACACGGTGCATAAGGATGGTGTAGAGTACAGGGCATACTGCGGCGATCATAAGAAATATGAAGTTAAGAGCACGGACAAGGTGGCATTTTCCGTGACAAATGACAGACTGCTTCAGAAAGCGTTTCTGTATGGACCGGGAAGTGAATATGCGTGGTCTGGTTTTAAGGGGGTGTCCGCAGATCACAGACAGCTCATCATGACACTGACTTTGAATTATATAAGACATGGACAGTATTTTGACGTTATAGACGAATTCTATAAATACATATCGGAGACAAAGCGAGATGAGATCGTCCTTCAAGGAGATCAGGCAGATATAGAGATAATAGATGATGGAAGCAAAGAGAATTACGGTAATTATGTAAGTCTTAAGGATTATACCGGTTATGTGGACAAGAAGACTGGTGAGAAGAGAAGAAGAACCAGGATAATGAGGTGTAAGGCAGATGCTGAGAATGGAGTGAGGATCTCGGTACCGGCGGATACATGGCTCCATATCAGGAAAAGCGGAGAAAAGGAGTTCACCATCCACAAGACAGGTAAGGTAACTATAATGGGAGGCGACAGATTCTTTTTCAGTGCTGAGAAGGCTCATAAGGGAACGGGCACAGTAAAGTCTGGTAAAGGGATCCCCGGAGTTACAGTGTATACTGTAGATTCCACTCAGGTAGATGATGACCAGCAGTTGTTATTTGGAACGGTAGCTTCAAGCAGTATTTCTATGGATATTGAATGGACGGGAGAGAAGCCTGTTCTTGGAAAGTTCAGTCTGCACAAGACCGACAGAGATTCCGGCGCCGGTGTGGGAGAAGCTCTGTACAATATTGAGATGGAAGTGAAAAACGGCACACAGAGTCTGCGCACTCTGGTGGCTCAGATAGAGACTGATGAGAATGGACATGGTATAGTTGTGATGTCAGAATATGGCGGACTTGGAACCTATGAGATCACAGATATGCCGTTCGGAACATACAGGATATATGAGGAAAGGGCTCCGTACAACTATGAGAGAAACAGTGCTGTGGCACAGCTCGTTATAAACGAAGAAGGAGAATTCCTGTCCGTGGATGGCAAGGAGGTCAGTACATCCACGGAGCTTGAAATAAGCTGGGAGACTTGGGACAAGGTGATCTCAGGCAAGATTGATCTGAGCATATACAAACAGGATGTGGAGACGGGAGATAAATCTCAGGGAGATGCTGTCTTGTCAGGGGCTGAGTTTACAGTCAATTATTACAGGAATTTTTATAATTCCGTGGACGAGCTTCCAGAGAAGCCGGATCAGAGCTGGGCGCTTAAGACGGATGACAGCGGTAAGTGCGGCCTTGAGGATGTGGTTTTGCAGACGGGAACAATCACGGTTCAGGAGACAAAAGCCCCAGAAGGGTACACGCTTGTGAATTCAATATTTAAAAGCACAAAGAATGGCAATATTATAAAGGATAGTTCAGATGGAATATATCTGGACAGAATAGAACAGGATGGCGACACTGTTCGTCTGGTAAATGGCTACGAGCTTGTGGTCGGGAACCATGTCGTAAGAGGTGACTTCAAATTCAAAAAAGTGGTTGCCGAGGATGGGACAGCGATCGCAAATGTGAGATTCCTCGTCGAGAACTCCGATGGCACCCAGTCTGCGGAGATAACAACTGATGCCAATGGCGAATACTCCAGTTCTGCGGATGATATCTGGTTTGGGGATGGAAAGCCGGACAAGACCAAAGGGTCACTGCCGTACGGAGAGTACACATTGACAGAGCTTCGTTGTGATGCAAATAAGGGAAAGTATAAGAGCATTGCTCCGATAAAATTCAAAATAGATTCAGATGAGTGCGTGCTTGATCTTGGGGACATAGTTGATGAGAGGATGCCGGAGATAGAATCTGTAGCGAAGAACAGTGAAGACGGATCGAAGTTCATTGATCCGGATGCGGAAACTGTAGATATCACGGACACGGTGAGTATGAAAGGGCTGGATATCGGGCACAGATACAAACTGAGCGGAAGCGTTGTCTCACAGGAGTCGGGCAGACCGCTTGGGGCAGATGGATCAACGTCAGAGAAATGTTTTACCGCAGATGCAGAGGAGATGACGGTGGATGTGAATTTCAGGTTTTCGACTGACAGCATAAGTGGTTCGGCTCTTGTCTGCTATGAGGTGCTTACGGATGAGGATTATGAGGGAGAGGTCGTAGCTTCACATGAGGATGTGAACCTTGCTTCACAGACAGTTTATACAAAAGAAAAAGAGAAGATCAGAGGGAGCATAAGTGTCCACAAGACGGATGATATTCTGGAGACACCTCTTGCGGATGCGGAGTTCACATTGTACAGGGCATCTGATCATGAAAAGCTCATGACAAAAAAGACTGACAAAGCCGGCAGTGTAGAATTCACCGGACTCGAGCCGGGAGAGTATTATATAAAGGAGACCAGAACTCCCAAGGGTTATATTGCTGACCCGGGGGTGAATTCCATACCGGTGAGCGTGCCGGAGAGTGCAGATGAGCCACCGGTGATAAATGTCAAAAATCACTATGGCATGGTGCATATACTCAAGACGGATCAGGAGGATGGCAGTCCGCTTGCCGGGGCTGTGTTTGGCATATATGATGACCGGGGTGCTCTGATCGCAAAAGCTGAATCGGAAGAAAATGGGCAGGCTGTATTTTACGGACTTGCCAGAGGCACGTATAGCATAGAGGAGTTAGCTGCCCCAGAGGGTTACGAAAAAACAGACAAAAAAATTCAGATAGACACATCAAAAAATGAATATACCATGGATGATCCGGTGATCATAACAAATCAGAAAATAAAAGAACATCCATCACCCGACACGCCAAACACTCCTGATACGCCGGACACCGGAGATCGGGATCCTGTTTCGAAGGTCATACTGCTTATGTGCTTTGCCGTAGTTTCGGTTGCGGGAATCGTATTTTACAGGAAAAAATTTACCGGAGAATCAAAATGACAGTAATAATAACATGGGACAATGTGGTTGACCTTTAGATTTATAAGTGATAACATACAAAATGGACTTGTATAAATAATAAATATCACGTGAGGTGCGAAAGATGAGTAAAAGTTTTGATGATTTATTGGCAAAGGTTTCACAGTGCAGCAGAAAGACAGTTTCAGTTGCAGTAGCACAGGATGCGCCTATTCTTGAGGCTGTAAAGGCAGCAAAGGAGAAGGGAATCGCAGATGCTATACTTGTGGGTGACGAGGCAAAGATCAGAGAGGTCGCAGATCAGATCGGTATGGATCTTACAGGTTATGAGATCGTAAATGAGCCAGATGATATAGAGGCTTCACTTAAGGCAGTGAAACTTGTTCATGATCATAAGGCTGACATGTATATGAAGGGACTTCTCTCAACAAAGGATTTCCTGAAGAGTGTCCTCAACAAAGAGGTTGGTCTCAGAAATGGTAAGCCACTTTCACATGTATGTGTATTTGAGATCCCTGGTATTGACAGACTCCTGTACCTTACAGATGTTGCGTTCATGACTTATCCTTCACTTGAGGAGAAGAAGTCGATCATAGAGAACTCTGTAGAGGTTGCTCATGCGTGCGGAATACCTTGTCCAAAGGTTGCTCCACTTGCAGCAGTAGAGGTTGTAAATCCTAAGATGCCTGTAACAGTAGAGGCTGCTGAGCTCACAAAGATGAACGAGAACGGTGAGATCACAGGCTGTATAGTTGACGGACCTCTTTCAATGGATCTTGCGATCGAGCCAGAGGCAGCTATCCATAAGGGAGCTACAGACAGAAAGATCGTTGGAGATGCCGATATCCTTCTGTTCCCAGACATACATGCAGGTAACCTTGTATACAAGACACTTGTTCATACAACAAAGTGTAAGAACGGATGTATCATAACAGGTACAGATGCTCCTGTAATCCTTACATCAAGATCAGATACATTTGAGGTTAAGCTCAACTCAATAGCACTTGCAGCAGTTGTTGCAGAGTCACTTAAGGCAAACAAATAAGCCATACATAAAAAACATTTGGAGGTTTAAAAAATGTCATATAAGATTCTTATAATAAACCCAGGTTCAACATCGACAAAGATCGGTGTGTTCGAGGACGAGACACTTCTGTTTGAGGAGACACTCAGACATACAACAGAGGAGCTTGCAGGCTTCAATATGATAGTAGATCAGAAGGACTTCAGAAAGAAGGTTATTCTTGATGTCCTTGCTGAGAAGAACTTTGACATCAAGACACTTGATGTATGTGTAGGACGTGGTGGAATGCTCAAGCCAATCCCAGGCGGTACATACGCAGTAAGCGATGACCTTCTTGAGGATCTTAAGATCGGTAAGCAGGGCCAGCATGCATCAAACCTTGGTGGTATCCTCGCAAGAGAGATCGGTGATGAGCTCGGAGTTCCTTCATACATCGTAGATCCAGTCGTTGTTGATGAGCTTATGCCATCATCAAGACTTTCAGGAGTACCTGAGCTTCCAAGAATAAGCGTGTTCCATGCACTCAACCAGAAGGCAGTAGCCAAGAGATATGCAAAGGAAGTTGGCAAGAAGTACACAGACCTGAACCTCATCGTAGTACATATGGGTGGCGGTGTATCAGTTGGTGCCCATGATCACGGTAAGGTAGTAGATGTATACAACGCACTTGACGGTGACGGTGCATTCTCACCAGAGAGAGCAGGTGGCGTTCCTTCAGGAGCACTTGTAAAGATGTGCTTCTCAGGCGAGTATACACAGGCTGAGGTTATGAAGAAGCTCGTTGGAAAGGGCGGCTTCAACGCTTACATCGGAAGCAACGATGCAAGAGATCTTGAGAAGCTTGTCAATGAGGGCGATGAGCATGCAAAGCTTGTTCAGGATGCATTCTATCAGCAGGTTGCCAAGGATATAGGTGGTATGGCAACAGTTCTCAGAGGAAAGGTTGATCAGATCATCCTCACAGGTGGAATCGCATATTCAAAGCACACATGCGAAGAGCTTGAGAAGAGAGCAGGATTTATTGCTCCATTTACAGTATATGCAGGAGAGGATGAGCTCCTTGCACTTGCTCAGGGCGCACTCAGAGTCATGAATGGCGAAGAGGAGCCAATGAAGTATTAAGAGAAAAGTGATTTTCAGATAAAAAGTTCATAGCACATAACAGAAATTGCCATTATAACATAAGCCATATTGTTAATAATACTAACAAGACGAAAGTCTTAAATAATTATTTCAATATGGAGGTACAGGGTTATGGCAAGTTCAAACTCTAACAAGACAAGTGTTCCAGAGGCAAAGAGTGCTATGAACAAGTTCAAGATGGAGGTAGCCAAGGAGATTGGTGTTGATCTTAAGGATGGCTACAATGGAGATTTAACATCAGCTCAGTCAGGTTCAATCGGTGGCGAGATGGTTCGTCAGATGATCAAGAGACAGGAAGAGCAGATGTCAGGAAGATAAGCTTGGCTTATAATCTCCGTTAGATCTACGAACAAAAAGAAGACCTGGTGTATGATCCATACATCAGGTCTTTTGTGTCGTGAAAACTTTCTATTATAATAATAGTATAATGGACTGGACAATCATTTGCACATTATGATATAATCGATGATTGATGTGGACTTTGTCCACACATATAAACAAGAAAAAGATAAATGGATGCTATCTGAGTGCCTTAATTGTAGGGCTTAAGGCACCATTTGCACATTTCAAGGAGGAAATAAAAAGATGAGTTTCACAGTAGAAAAGCTTGAGCACAGCATGGCAAAGCTTACAATCACAGTACCTGCAGCAGATTTTGACAAGGCAATGACAGCAGCTTACAACAAGACAAAGAACAGATTCAATGTTCCAGGCTTCCGTAAGGGCAAGGTGCCAATGGCATTCATCGAGAAGATGTATGGCCCGGAAGTATTCTATGAGGATGCTGCAAATGCAATGATCAACGAGTATTATCCAAAAGAGGCTGTAGCTTCAGAGCTTGAGATCGCATCACAGCCAGTTATTGACGTAATAGAGATGGGCAAGGGCAAGGATTTCGTATTCACAGCAGAGGTTGCTGTAAAGCCTGAGGTTACACTTGGCGATTACAAGGGAATCGAAGTTGAGAAGATCGACGTTGAAGTAACAGATGACGAGGTTCTTGAGGACATCAAGAAGGAGCAGCTTCAGAACGCAAGAAAGGTACTCGTAGAGGGAAGAGCAGCACAGCTTGACGACGAGGTTACTCTTGACTTCGAGGGATTTGTTGATGGTGTTCCATTTGATGGTGGAAAGGGTGAGAACTACAAGCTCGTTCTTGGCTCACATTCATTCATCGATACATTTGAGGATCAGCTTGTTGGTAAGAACATCGGAGAGGATGTTGAGGTTAACGTAACATTCCCAGAGGATTACCAGGCTGAGGAGCTTGCAGGAAAGCCGGCAGTATTCAAGTGCAAGATCAACTCTATCACAGAGTCACAGCTTCCAGAGCTCAATGATGAGTTCGCAAGCGAGGTAGGCGGATGCGATACACTTGACCAGTACAAGGAAGAGGTAAAGCAGAAGATACTTGCAAAGAAGAACAGAGACGCTGCAAACGAGAAGGAAGCAAAGGTTCTTGACAAGGTTATCGAGAACGCAACTATGGATATTGCAGATGCACAGGTTGAGGATATGCAGAAGAGAATGAAGGATGAGTTCGCTCAGACACTTCAGTATCAGGGAATCAGCCTTGAGCAGTATATGCAGATCGTAAACGTTACAGAGGAGTCTCTCATGGAGAGAATCAAGCCGGACGCACTCAAGAGAATCCAGCAGAGAGCAGTTCTTGAGGCTGTAGTAAAGGCTGAGAACATTGAGGCTACTGACGAGGAAGTTGACGAGGAGCTTTCAAAGATGGCAGCTCAGTACCAGATGAAGCTTGAGGATATCAAGGGATTCATGGGCGACGCAGAGAAGGACAGCATCAAGAAGGATGTAGCAGTTAAGAAGGCTGCAAAGCTTCTTGTAGATGAGTCAAAGGAAGTTTAATATTTTAACAGACAGATTGGCTTGATATGTATTGGAGGTAGATAACATGGCATTGGTACCATACGTTGTAGAACAGACTAGCCGCGGAGAGCGAACATACGATATTTATTCTAGATTGCTGAAAGACAGAATCATCTTTCTTGGAGATGAGGTAAATGATGCAACTGCAAGCCTTGTTATAGCACAGTTGTTATTCCTTGAGTCAGAGGATCCTTCAAAGGATATCTCGTTATATATCAACAGCCCGGGTGGATCAGTTACAGCCGGAATGGGAATATATGACACAATGAGATATATCAAGTGTGATGTTTCAACAATATGCTGTGGAATGGCAGCGAGCATGGGAGCATTCCTTCTTGCAGGAGGAACAAAGGGCAAGAGATATGCGCTTCCAAACTCGGAGATCATGATACATCAGCCACTTGGTGGAACTCAGGGGCAGGCAACAGAGATAGAGATCGCAGCCAGACATATATTAAAGACAAAAGAGAAACTCAACAAAATGCTGAGTGAGAATACAGGAAAACCACTTGATGTTATCGCGGCAGATACAGATCGTGATAACTGGATGACTGCTGAGGAGGCTTGTGCATACGGCCTTATCGACAGCGTTATAACAAACAGATAATACAGATAGAGATATCTGATATGTAGAAGATGTATCAGTTGGTTGGAGCCAGCCTGCAGAACCGGCGGTGTATTCGCAGATTCTGGAAAAGACTGGCTCCAGACAATTATAAATAGTGAATAATCGAGGTATTGTAATGGCAGATCGTAGTGACGAGAGAAAACAGCTCAGATGTTCTTTCTGTAATAAGACACAGGATCAGGTTAGAAAACTCATAGCCGGACCTGGGGCTTACATATGTGATGAATGCGTAGAGATATGCTCAGAGATAATAGAAGAAGAACTGGTTGACGCAGGACTTGATTCAGATGGTGATATCAATCTGTTAAAGCCAAAGGAAATAAAAGAATTTCTTGATGAGTATGTAATAGGTCAGGAAGAGGCAAAAAAGGTACTGGCGGTTGCCGTGTACAACCATTATAAGAGAATACTTGCGCAGAAGGATTTTGAGGTTGAATTACAGAAGAGTAATATCCTCATGGTTGGCCCAACGGGATCAGGTAAGACATATCTTGCCCAGACCCTTGCAAAATTGTTAAACGTTCCTTTTGCAATAGCAGATGCTACAACTCTCACAGAGGCTGGATATGTAGGAGAGGATGTTGAGAACATTCTCCTGAAGCTTATACAGGCCGCTGATTATGACATAGAGAGAGCTGAGCATGGAATAATCTATATTGATGAGATAGACAAGATCACAAAGAAGAGCGAGAACGTATCCATAACCAGAGACGTGTCGGGTGAGGGCGTTCAGCAGGCTTTGTTAAAGATAATAGAGGGCACTGTGGCTTCAGTTCCACCTCAGGGTGGAAGAAAGCATCCGCATCAGGAGCTTATCCAGATCGATACGACCAACATATTATTCATATGTGGTGGTGCGTTCGAGGGACTGGAGAAGATCATAGAGAACAGAGTTGGCCAGAAATCAATTGGCTTTAATGCAGAGGTTATAGAGCAGTCAGAGCAGGACGTTGGACAGCTCCTCAAGCAGGTTATGCCACATGACTTTGTAAAGTATGGACTTATCCCTGAATTTGTGGGAAGAGTTCCTGTTGCAGTGACTCTGGATCTTCTGGATGAGGATGCACTTGTGAGAATACTGACAGAGCCAAAGAGTGCAATATGCAAGCAGTATAAGAAGCTTTTTGAGCTTGATGGAGTTCAGCTTGAGATAGAGGATGATGCACTCAGAGAGATAGCAAAGGAAGCTATGGAGCGTAAGACCGGAGCTAGAGGACTTCGAGCTATCATGGAGAATGCTACACTTAATCTTATGTACGAGATCCCTTCAGATCCAACTATAGAGAAGTGTGTTATTACCAAGGGTGTCATAACAGGCGATGAAGAACCTGTACTGACTTACAGAGATCCATCAGAGGATACAGACCTTCCTAAGAAAAAGGTAAGGAAGAAAAAGGCAAATACAGATAACGGCGAGAGTGCATAGTCATTATTGCCGAAATGAGACGTTACAACGCTGACATACATTTGCGCCCTTATAAGCCTTTAAATGTGCAGTGTTGATAACGTCTTATTTTTTAATGATATATACGGAGATAACAGGTATGAATGAGAAAATGTTAGAGATGACAATGATTAGTCTTGACGATGGCGTGGTTATGCCGGAATTGTCCTTCTATCTTGATGCGACAACGCGTGAAGCCTGCGAGGCGGTGGGACATGCAGTCAAGAATGAGGAATGTATATTTCTGGCAAATCCTGTTCATAAGAACGGCGATAAGACAGTTTCGTTTTATGAGATAGGTGTCATAGCCAGGATAAAGCAGTTTGTCAGACTTCAGAACAAAGGCATGAGAGTTCTCATACAGACTGAGAAGAGAGCGCGCCTTGTGGATTACAGCAAGGATAAATATTATGTGTGCCACGTGACAGATGTGGAGGAGACTAACGACATCAGCGAGGATGAGGAGAAGGCTATACAGAGCATACTCAAGGAAAAGCTTAAGGAAGCATTTGACGAGGGTATAGTGAAGAACAACGTTCTGTACAGGGAGATACGTTCATTCAAGTCTGTCAGAAAGCTGGTTGACAGCATGGCCGACTATGTGAATATATCTGATGACAACAGGCAGGAGCTTCTGGAGATGCTAGATGTCAGAAGCCGCGCTATGAGGTTGATACAGATAATGGAGGAAGTTCTCGGAATCGGCAAGATCAAGAAAGAGATCATGGAAAAGGTCAATCAGGAGACCGCTGAGAATCAGAGAAAGTATGTGCTCAGAGAGCAGATGTCCGTTATCCGTAAGGAGCTTGGTGACGACGGCGTAGATGCAAATGTCAGAGAATTTCAGAAGAGACTCGATGAGGCGGGCTGCAGCCAGGAAGTATACGATAAGATAGAAAAAGAGATAAATTACTATAAGGGCATACCTCAGAATGCAGTTGAGAGCAGTGTGTCGGCAAACTATATCGATGTGATGCTCAGCTATCCGTGGAATGTGTCAACGGAAGATAATAATGATCTGCAGTCAGCCATAGACATACTTGACAAAGATCACTATGGCCTTGAGGAGGTCAAAGAGAGGATCGTTGATTATCTTGCTGTTCATATATTGAGCAATAAGGGGGACCTTCCGATCATTTGTCTTGTGGGACCTCCGGGAACAGGAAAGACATCCATAGCAAGGTCGATAGCCCGTGCAACATCGAGGAAATATGTCCGCTTATCACTGGGCGGAGTCCACGATGAGGCGGAGATCCGAGGTCACAGGAAAACATATGTGGGAGCTATGCCTGGAAAGATTGTACAATCCATGATAAAGGCAAAGACGAACAACCCGCTCATGCTTCTCGATGAGATAGACAAGGTGAGCAGTGATTACAAGGGAGACGTGTCATCGGCACTTCTCGAGGTGCTTGATGGTGAGCAGAACAAAGAGTTCAATGATCACTATTTTGGAGTACCGGTGGATCTGAGCAATGTACTGTTCATAGCAACGGCGAACGACCTCTCCGGTATACCGGGGCCGCTCCTCGACAGAATGGAAGTTATAAATATATCGGGATACACGGAGAATGAGAAGTATCATATAGCAAAGCTGTACCTTGTGGAGAAGACCCGTGAGAAGAACGGACTGACAAAATCTCAGTTCAAGATAGATGCCGGTGCCATAAGGGAGATCATAAGCCACTACACGAGAGAGGCGGGAGTCAGAAGTCTTGAGAGAAATATAGACAAGGTGTGTCGGAAGGCCTGCCGCAAGATACTCACCGGTGAGATGGATGTGGTCAAAGTCACAAAGAAGAATATCCAGGATTTTCTTGGCCCATACAAATATAAAGATGAGAATGGAAATCTGAAGAATAAAATTGGCGCTGTCAGAGGCCTTGCTTGGACGGCGGTTGGCGGTGTCACTCTGGAGATAGAGGTCAATGTGCTTCCGGGGACAGGAACTCTTCAGCTCACAGGTAAGATGGGCGATGTTATGAAGGAATCCGCTTATGCGGGAATGAGTTATATCAGATCCCTCAAGGAATCACTGGCGCTTGGAGACGATTACTTTGCAAAGCACGATTTCCATATCCATATACCGGAGGGGGCAGTTCCAAAGGATGGTCCGTCTGCCGGAATAACCATGGCGACAGCGTTGTATTCAGCCATATTTAACGTGCCGGTTAATGGCAGAATAGCTATGACAGGAGAGATAACTCTCAGAGGAGAGGTGCTTCCTATTGGAGGCCTGAAGGAGAAGCTCCTTGCAGCCAAGATGATCGGTGTTAAAGATATACTGATACCGTCGAAAAATGAGAGCGATTATCTGGAGCTGGATGAAGAGATAACATCGGGAGTCAATATTCATTTAGTGGAAGACATGAGGCAGGTGCTTGACCTTGCCCTTGTCAGATAAGGAGAAGTATATGATAGTAAAGAGCGCTGAGCTTGAGACTGTGTGTGGAATTACAAGTAAATTACCTGATAACGATCTCCCGGAGATCGCATTTGCCGGCAAGTCAAATGTAGGAAAATCATCTCTGATAAATGGATTGCTTAACAGGAAGTCGCTTGCCAGAACATCCGCGCAGCCAGGTAAGACACAGACGATCAATTTCTATAATGTAAATAAAAATCTGTACTTTGTGGATCTGCCGGGATATGGATATGCAAAAGTATCGGTGGAGATAAGAGCAAAATGGGGCAAGATGATCGAGAGATACCTTCACGGTTCTCCGCAGCTCAAAAAGGTATTCCTGCTGATAGACATAAGACATGTGCCATCGGAGAATGACTGCATGATGTATGACTGGATCGTGGACAATGGCTATGAGCCGGTGATCATTTGCACAAAACTGGACAAGATCAAGAGAAGCCAGGTTCAGAAGAACTTGAAGCTCATACGTGAGAAACTGGATCTTGTTCCTGGAACAACGATGATACCGTTCTCCGCACAGACAAAGCAGGGAAGAGATGAGATCTGGAATCTCATAGAGGAGACACTGGCACAGGAGCAGCAGTAAAGTAATATGAACATATAGTCAGATAAATAGACAAAAAAATGACTGAGAATATCGAGGAGTATAATTCTTTTCGGTATTCTCAGTCATTTTTATGCTGATATTAGCTGGATGTGTTGGATGCCCATAACTGTTTTACGAGTATATCATATATCTCAGTGCTTTTCTGACGCCAGTTGTCACATATGGCAACAGCCACGGCCTGGGTAGGCACGCTGAACTTTATATCCAGCAGCGGCTCGTTCCTGTCGTTGATGACGCAGGAGACGGTATATTCATTGGAATCGTTGAGGTAGTAGTCAGACTGTATCTCAGTTTCCTTTTTGAGGTTGATCTGCTGTTTCTCAAAGAAATCCAGTATATCCTGTTTGATGGCATATGGGATCCTGTTCTCGAACATGCTCAGGGCTTCCTCACCTTTGTAGGTTATCTTATAATGGGATGCGCCTCTTATGCTTGATACATATACAAATTCGCTTTCTATAAGTCCGTTTATGGCTTCCTGAAGAGTGAAATAATTGGTGTAGCCCTTCTCCAGAACAAAGTCTGAAATCTGTGAATTGGTCAGAGTGAAGTTAACTCTGTCAAGCATATAGAGCACTATGAGTTTATATAATACAATAGATTCGATTCCCATATCGTGTATCCTTTGTTAAAATGTTTGTCCGTGCTGATGAACGGACAACATTCATATGATAACATTAGTAAAATTTAAAATCAATATATTTACAATTGTTCTATTTATGTTATAATGAGCGGGAATAATATGCGTGCTTAGCGCATTTTTATTTTTTACCGTAATTGAATTTGATGTATCATTGAGAGACACTACTTATTTCTTAGAGTGTTTATATTCCCATAATACTTAATTTATTTGTTGATCATTGGTTTCAGTGAAAGGAGACAATTATATATGGATTTTAGTAAAGCTTCTCTTGCAGAGCTGCGTCAGTTTACCAAGGATAATGGTATAAAAGGCTGCTCGGGAATGAAGAAGGCGGAGCTTGCGCAGTTCCTCATAAAATATGTGGAGGAGCATGTGACAGCGGTTTCAGTGGAAAATAAGAAAAATGTGTCAGAGCCTAAGACCGAGCATGTGGTCAGAGAGACAGCCGGAGACACAGAATACAGAAAAACCAGGATAGTACATCACTCTGAGGGCTCGAGAGGTGATGATTCCAGGGAGAACAATGGACAGAGACGTATGAGAAGAATGGCTACATATCAGGATCACAGCCAGAATCAGGAGAGATACCAGGATAGAGGTCAGAATCAGGACAGAGGTCAGAGCCAGGAGAGATACCAGGACAGAGTCCAGTCAAATCAGACGGCACAGAACGTGAACGAGTATCTGCCGGAGCTCGACAGTGGAAGACAGGCTCACGGAATACTTGAGGTCATGCCTGAGGGATATGGCTTCATAAGAAGTGCAAACTATCTTCCGGGAGATCAGGATATATATGTGTCACCGGCACAGATCAGAAGATTTGGTCTCAAGACAGGAGATATAGTCACAGGTAATATAAGAAACAAGACACAGGGAGAAAAGTTCAGTGCCCTTTTATATGTGGCAAGCGTGAACGATGAGGATCCTGCGGTCATAGCGGCCCGCAAGAGCTTTGAGGAGATGACCCCTATCTTCCCTAATGAGAGGATAGAGCTTGACGGAGACGGTGCTCCTATCCCTATCAGGATGATCAATCTTCTTGCCCCTATAGGTAAGGGACAGAGAGGCATGATCGTTTCACCACCTAAGACAGGAAAGACGACTCTTCTCAAGCAGATCGCAAAGCAGATCAGCAGAAAATATGAGGATATGCACCTGCTCGTCCTTCTCATAGATGAGAGACCTGAGGAGGTAACAGACATAAGAGAGTCCATAGAGGGCCCTAATGTGGAGGTTATCTATTCAACATTTGATGAGCTTCCAGAGCATCATAAGAGAGTGTCAGAGATGGTCATTGAGAGAGCAAAGAGACTTGTGGAGTCCAAGAAGGATGTCGTGATCCTGCTCGACAGTATCACACGTCTGGCAAGAGCGTATAACCTCACGGTCGCTCCTAGCGGAAGAACTCTGTCAGGTGGTCTTGATCCTGCAGCGCTTCACATG
Source organism: Coprococcus sp. RTP21281st1_F1_RTP21281_210402 (assembly GCF_040915325.1). Classification (NCBI taxonomy): domain Bacteria; kingdom Bacillati; phylum Bacillota; class Clostridia; order Lachnospirales; family Lachnospiraceae; genus Coprococcus; species Coprococcus sp. RTP21281st1_F1_RTP21281_210402. Next base: position 348,351 of record NZ_JBCPDQ010000001.1, on the reverse strand, counting down.
CCAAAGAGATTCTTTGGTGCCGCCAGAAACATGCGTGAGGGAGGAAGCCTTACGATCCTTGCCACAGCGCTGGTCGACACGGGCAGCAAGATGGATGACGTTGTATTTGAGGAGTTCAAGGGAACCGGTAACATGGAGCTTGTGCTTGACAGAAAGCTCTCAGAGAAGAGGATATTCCCTGCCATAGATATAGCAAAATCCGGCACCAGAAGAGATGATCTTCTCCTCAACAAGGAAGAGCAGGAGGTTGTCACAGCCATTCACAAGGAGCTCATGGGAAGTAAATCAGAGGATATTCTTGAGGATGTCAGAAAGCTGTTTGTTCGTACCAGAAACAACAAAGAATTTATCCACTATGTAAAGCAGTCACTTCTCAGAAAATAACAGCAGGATTGTTGAGATGATTTTGTCAAAAAAATCAAAAAACTGCTTGCATTGTACTGGTCACTATGTTAGAATACAGAAGTTGTGTTATGAAGAACCCTGGCTTTATGCCTGTTCTCATATATAAATATATATGTAAAGAGGTGAAAAAGAATGCGTAAAGGAATACATCCAGATTACTATCAGGCAAAGGTTGTATGTAACTGTGGTAACGAGTTCGTTACAGGATCAACAAAGGAAGAGATTCACGTAGAAATTTGCTCAAAGTGTCATTCATTCTACACAGGTCAGCAGAAGGCAATCAAAGCACGTGGTAGAATTGATATGTTTAATAAGAAGTATGGCGTTCAGGCCAACTAATAAAAACGTTGATAGCTTGAGGTTATTTTACAATAATCTCAAGCTGTTTTTTTATTATCCAGTTAAATATACCGATAGGAGATTGGCGTGAAGAGAGTAAGAATAGGCGGTCAGGCTGTCATGGAAGGTGTCATGATGAAAAATGGCGACAGATATGCGGTGGCAGTCAGAAAACCGGATAAAGATATAGAAGTGAAAGTTGTGGATTATGTGTCCATGGCATCGAGAAGTGTATTTTTCAGAGTTCCTATAATCAGGGGAGTTGTCAATTTCGTGGAATCCCTCGTGATAGGAGTGAAGACCCTCACATACTCAGCATCGTTTTACGATGACGAGGAGCCTGAGAAGGCGGAGAAAGAGAAAAAAGAAAAGAAAAAAGAGAGGACACCTGAGCAGCAGAAAAGAGCGGACGATGCGGCGATGATAGGTACAGTGTTATTTTCACTTGTATTTGCCATCGCGTTATTCATGATGCTTCCTGCATTTATCGGGGAACTCATAGACAAGGTTATAGATAACAGGATCATAATGTCTGCCATAGAGGGAGTTATAAGACTTGGAATATTCCTGGGATATGTGGCACTCATATCGCTTATGAAGGATATACAGAGAGTGTTCATGTACCATGGGGCAGAGCACAAGACGATCAACTGTTTTGAGGCTGGGGTGCCACTGACTCCGGAGAACGTGAAGAAGTATTCAAGATATCATAAGAGATGCGGAACAAGCTTTCTGTTCATCGTAATGATAATAAGCATAATTGTTTTCATGTTTATAAGCGCAGATACGGCATGGCTCAGACTTGTCATAAGACTGCTGCTGGTTCCGGTAATCGCCGGTATATCATACGAATTTATAATGTTTGCTGGCAAGAGTGATTCAAAGCTTGCAAATGCGCTGTCAGTTCCGGGAATGTGGGTTCAGAGACTCACCACAAGGGAGCCGGATCTTGACATGATAGCAGTTGCGATAAAGTCCGTGGAGGCAGTTATAGACTGGGAGGCATACCAGGACGCCATGCACAAGGGCGAGATAGAAGATTAAAGGATTTCGATAGAGATGAAGCTGTGTGAACTTTTGAGAATGGGACGGGACAGGCTGGAGAAAAGTGATGTTCCTGATGCGGATATAGACGCTGATATATTGTGGCAGTACCTGTCGGGTATGAACCGTATGGATATGATCATGGCCAGAGAAGATGACGTGGATGATGATAAATCGGAAGCCTACATGAAGCTCATAGAAAAGAGGAGCACAAGGATTCCGCTTCAGTATATCACAGGTGAGCAGAATTTCATGGGATATGATTTTGATACCGCAGAAGATGTGCTCATTCCAAGGATGGACACAGAGACTCTTGTTGAGACGGCATTGAAGCTTGTAAAGGACGCTGACCATAACGTTGATGTTCTGGACATGTGCTGCGGTTCGGGCTGCATAGGAGTATCGTTTGGACTCTGGAACAAGAACAGCAGGATCGTACTTGCCGATGTATCTGAGGCAGCGATCGGTCTTGCAAGGAGAAATGTAGCGAAACTGTGTGCAGGGGATGATAGATTTGAAGTGGTCAGGACGGATCTCTTTGAGCAGATATCCGGGAAATATGACCTCATACTGTCGAATCCTCCATATATAAGAAGTGATGTCATAGAGACACTCATGCCGGAGGTCAGGGAGCATGAACCACATCTGGCACTTGACGGAACGGCGGATGGATTGTATTTTTATAGAATAATAGCCGATAAGGCGAGAGAATATATAAAGGATGAAGGATATGTTGTATTCGAGATTGGCAATGATCAGGCAGAAGATGTACAGTACCTCCTTGTAGATTCAGGTTATGACGATATACATGTTGTACAGGATCTGAGTGGTAATGACCGGGTGGTGTACGGCAGATATGACAGAGAAGATAACCGGTAGATTTAACGCTGCAGGAGACAGCGTGACAGAATGAATATAGAGAGGTATAGATATGTTTGACAGATTAGAAGAACTTGTAGATAAGCTTGATACGATAAATAATCAGCTCACCGATCCTGATGTTGTGTCAGATCAGAACAAATTCAGAAAGCTCATGAAGGAGCAGAGCGATCTCTCACCTATAGTTGAGAAGTACCATGAGTACAAGGATGCAAAGACTACCATAGAGGACAGTCTTGAGATTCTTGAGGAGGAGAGCGACGAGGAGCTCCGCGAGATGGCAAAGGAAGAGATGAATGAGGCAAAGGCGAATCTCGAGACCATAGAGCAGGAACTCAAGATTCTTCTGCTTCCAAAGGACCCTAACGATTCCAAGAACGTAATCGTGGAGATCCGTGCCGGTGCAGGCGGAGATGAGGCTGCTCTGTTCGCATATGAGGTGTACAGAATGTACCAGAAATATGTTGACCAGTTCAAGTGGAAGGTTGAACTTATGAGTGTCAACGAGAACGGTATCGGAGGATTCAAGGAGGCTGTGTTCATGATCACCGGAGACGGTGCGTACTCCAAGATGAAGTACGAGAGTGGTGTACACAGAGTACAGCGTATACCTAAGACAGAGTCAGGCGGAAGAATCCATACATCGACCATAACAGTTGCGGTTATGCCTGAGGCTGAGGAAGTTGATGTAGAGATAAATGAGAATGATATAAGGATAGATGTAATGCGAGCATCCGGAAACGGTGGACAGTGTGTCAATACAACCGATTCGGCAGTACGTCTTACACATATACCTACAGGAATAGTGATCTACAGCCAGACAGAGAAATCACAGCTCCAGAACAAGGCAAAGGCATTTGCCCTTCTGAGATCAAAGCTGTACGATATGGAGCTCCAGAAGCAGCATGACGCAGAGGCTGCGGACAGAAGAAGCCAGATAGGAACAGGAGACAGATCAGAGAAGATCAGAACATACAATTTCCCTGAGGGGAGAGTTACAGATCACAGGATCAAGCTCACATTATACAAGCTTGACCAGATCATGAACGGAGATCTGAATGAACTTATAGACAGTCTTATAGCGGCTGACCAGACAGCAAAGCTGGCACAGGTGAATGAGGAGGAATAATATGGCAGCGTGGAGTGACAATATAAGAAAAGTAGAACCTTATGTTCCGGGTGAACAGCCTAGGGATACAGATGTGATAAAGCTCAATACGAATGAGAATCCGTACGGCCCGTCACAGAGAGTGAAGAATGTAATGATGGATATCGATACACTCAGATTATATCCGGATCCAACAGCATCGGCACTTGTCGATGTGCTTGCAGAGTATCACGGAGTTGATTCTTCACAGGTATTTGTGGGAGTGGGTTCGGATGATGTGCTTGCCATGTCGTTTCTTACATTTTTCAACTCTGACAAACCAATATTGTTCCCTGACATTACATATTCCTTCTATGATGTGTGGGCAGAGCTTTTCAGTATCCCTTACGAGAGACCGGCACTTGACGAAAACTTCAGGCTGGTGAAGGAGAATTACTACAGAGAGAACGGGGGAATCGTATTCCCTAATCCAAATGCCCCTACAGGAATATACGAGGACATAAAGAATGTGGAGGATATAGTCAGCCACAACAAAGATTCGATAGTCATAGTAGACGAGGCGTATATAGATTTCGGCGGCGAGTCGGCACTTGGCCTTATAGACAAATATGACAATCTTGTGGTTGTAAGAACGTTCTCAAAGTCGAGATCCATGGCGGGACTCAGGATAGGATATGCAATAAGCAACCCGGTTCTGATAAAGGCCCTCAATGACGTAAAGTATTCATACAACTCATATACAATGAACAGGCCATCACTGATAATGGGAACAGAGTCAGTTAAGGACGATGAGTATTTTAAGGAGACTGTTTCAAAGGTGGTCGCCACGAGAGAGAGATTCGTGGAAGCTATAAAGCCACTTGATTTTACATGCCTTCCTTCGTCTGCAAACTTTGTATTTGCAACGCATAAGGATATTCCGGCAAAGGAGATATTCCAGGCTGCGAAAGATGCCCATATATATGTCAGATATTTTGACAAACCACGTATAGACAATTATCTGAGGATATCCATTGGTACGGATGAAGAGATGGATAAATTCACAGAGTTCCTTACAAATTATATACAGGAGAGATAATAAACAGACCGCTGTGCCGAAGGCATGGCGGTTTTTTCTTGATATGGCGGCAACAACTGTGCCAGGATTCCACTATAAAGCGCAGGATTCCACTATAAAGCGCACCAAAACTATTGAATTTGGCAGAGTTTTTCTATAGAATTCACCCATGAAATATTTCAGGAAAAAATATCGGGACGTTTCGTTTGATTTTGTTTGTAAAAGGAGAATTGAATGAATTTTGATGAATTTATAGCCAGAGTAGTGGATGAAATGAGAAGCAGACTTCTCAGACAGGGAGATGGATCAGACATCCGGGTCAATAAGGTTTTGAAGAATAATGGGGTGGAGCTCACTGCGATGAATGTGTGCAAGAGCTCTGAAGAGGTGTGTCCTACGATATATCTTGATCCGTTTTACAGGGATTATGAACAGGGGATGGATTTTGATGTTGTTATGGAAGATATATGCAGGCTCAGAGAGGCGAACTGCAGGTGCAGGAAGCTTGATATACGCGATGTGGTGGATGAGACGAAGGTTATGGACAACATAATATTGCGGCTTGTCAACAGGGAGCGAAATAGCCGGCTGCTTGAGAGTGCACCATTTATAGAGTTTAATGATCTTGCGATAACTTTCAGAAGGGTGCTGAGTCTGGATAACGACGGCCTGGCAACCACGATAGTCAACAATAATGATGTGAAGAGGTGGAGAGTCAGTCTGGATACATTGTATAAGAATGCACTTAAGAACACCCAGAGAATGTTTCCGTGTGTAAGGCAGAACCTTTTTGATGCGCTGAAGGGCAGATATGAAGGGATAGATTTCGATGACGACTGTGACAATGTGGACGAACTGTACATGTTGTCAAACACGCACGGTATCAATGGGGCCACGGCCGTACTGTATGATGGAATGCTTGAGGAGTGTGCGAATATGGTGGGTGATGACATATATATCCTGCCATCCAGTGTGCATGAGCTGCTGTTTATCAGGGCAAGTGCGGATTACACAGAGGATTATTACAAGGATCTCATAAGAGAGGCGAACAAGGTAACAGTGTCTGCCTTGGATTATCTGTCTGACAGTCTGTATATGTACAGCAGGGAAAAAGGAAAACTCTTGATAGTCTAAAATGTTGACAAAATATATCCCATGACATAGAATAAAATCAGTGTTCTAAGGGCAAAATTATGTGTAATGGGAGGAACAGACATTGGAGGATAGTTATATTTCGCGCAGAGATAAAATTGTCGCTTCAGCTATCGAACTAATTGGAGATTTGGGATTACATGCTCTTACACCGAAGAACCTTGCACGAAAGCAGAATATATCTGATACGCTGATATATAAGTATTTTGGGGGTATAGATGAGGTACTTATAGCGGTTGTGAACGAATATGCGGCATTTGATGTCAATATCCAGAGGACTGTTGAGAGACTTGACGGGACATACCTGGATAAGATCAAGTATTATGCAGATACATATGCAACATATTATGATAACTATATTGGTATGGGTGCGATAATGCTGCATTATGAAGAATTGCTTCACATGTCAGAGACGAGAGAGATCATCTCTGAGTGTATGTTGAAGCGTAATGATTTTGTGTGCACATTGTTTCAGAGTGCGATTGACAGCAAGGAGATACGAGCGGTTTTCTCACCGAAGGAACTTACGCTCATGTTCAACGGAATTTTTACAGAGGGATTGCTTGAACGGAGAAACCAATACTCAAGGAAGAGTTTCAGGGGTGAGATCAAGGAGATGCTCAGTCATCTTGAGAAAGTACTTAGGTTGTAAAATTAGGGAGGAATTGTCATGAAGATATTAATAGCTGAGGATGATGTTGCAAATGCAAAATTTTTATCCAAGTATTTGAGTAAGTTTGGTGATGTGGTCATAACACCTGATGGAATCGCAGCGGTTGATGAATTTGTAAATGCTCTTGAGAAGGGCGAACTGTTCGAGCTGGTGTGTCTTGATATCATGATGCCAAAGATAGATGGGTATAAAGTTCTGGCATCCATAAGAAGTGCAGAGAGAAAGCACGGAGTGTCAAGGATGCTCAGATCGAAGGTCATAATGACCAGCGCACTTGATGAGGCAAGCTTTGACAGTAATCTCGCCAGCGACGATTATGATGATTACATATGTAAGCCGATTGATATCATGAAGTTTAATGACATGCTGAAGAAACTGGACATTATCAAGTAGATGATATGATATTGATACATGCGAAGCCCGTTATTGTAAGATATCGGGCTTCGAAGTGTCTTATGACACTGAATATTAGATGGCAGGGACATAAAGATGGATTTATTTGAGTATATGAGGGAGAATTTCTCGGAGGATGATTCTCCTCTGGCAAAAAGAATGAGACCGACCAGCCTTGATGACGTGGTTGGACAGGAACATATTATAGGCAAGGACAAGCTTTTGTACAGGGCGATAAAAGCGGATAAGATAAGTTCGCTTATATTTTATGGCCCTCCGGGGACCGGCAAGACTACGCTTGCCATGGTCATAGCCAATACAACCAAAGCAGAGTTCAGACAGCTCAACGCCACAACGGCGGGCAAGAAGGACATGGAAAAGGTTGTGGAAGAGGCGAAGAATACCAAGGCTATGTATGGCAGACGGACTATACTGTTCATCGATGAGATCCACAGATTCAACAAGTCACAGCAGGATTATCTCCTGCCATTTGTTGAGGATGGAACGGTGGTACTCATAGGAGCGACCACAGAGAATCCTTATTTTGAGGTTAACGGGGCTCTCATATCCAGATCCCATATATTCCAGCTCAATCCATTGTCCAGGGAGGACATCAAGAAGCTCATCCACAAGGCAGTGTACTCAGAAAATGGCATGGGTGCATTTGATGCAGACATTGATGAGGATGCCGAGGACTTTCTTGCAGACATGGCGTCGGGAGATGCGAGAAGTGCGTTAAATGCCATAGAGCTCGGAGTTCTGTCGACGGAGAGAAGCGAGGATGGCAGGATACACATAACGCTTGAAGTGGCGGAGGAATGTATCCAGAAGAGAGCTATAAGATATGACAAGGACGGAGATAATCATTATGATATAATATCCGCATTTATAAAGAGCATGCGTGGATCAGATCCTGATGCGGCGATATTCTACCTTGCAAAGATGCTTTACGGAGGTGAGGATATAAAGTTTATTGCCAGAAGGATCATGATATGTGCCAGTGAGGATGTGGGCAATGCTGATCCGAATGCTATCGTGGTGGCGTCGGCATGTGCACAGGCTGTGGAGAGAGTCGGAATGCCTGAGGCACAGATAATACTTGCCCATGCGGCTTCCTACGTTGCGTGTGCACCGAAGAGCAATTCTGTGGTGAATGCGATATTTGCGGCTATGGATGCGGTAAAGCATGAGGACACGGGTCAGGTTCCGGTGTATCTCAGAGATGCACATTACGGCGGTGCAGCAAAGCTTGGACACTCAGGATACAAATACGCTCATGATTATCCGAATAATTACGTTGACCAGCAGTATCTTCCTGATAAGATTGCAGGCAGGGTATTCTATGAGCCGTCGGACAATGGTTATGAGAGAGATATCAAGGCGTATTTTGATAAGATAAAGAAGAGAGACTGATATGGATATATTGAAGAGAATTGGAGCTATAGTGCTTGTACTTGTGCTCATCGGAATGTATGTTGCGACATTTATAATGGGAATAACCGGAAGTGATAATCTGATGGGTATGATATTCCTTGATGTGGTCATTCCTGTTGTGTGCTGGGGAATATGGCTCATCGCCAGGGTGCTCAGACGCAAGGGCGAAGATATGAGAGATCAGAACAAGTAGAACAGTACAAATGTGTTGAAAAAAATTACATAATTTGATATACTCTTTAAAGTTCAAAAAATACTTAAGAGGTAGATGAAATGAGTTTATTAAAAGAATGGCGTGATTACGCATACGGATTAGATGACAGAACACCTGAGGGGAAGGAATTCTGGGTTAGTTATTTCCAGGCAGAGAAGGGCGTATATGAGCAGCTTCTTGCTAATCCTCTTGCAGACCCTGTACATGGAACTGTAAAAGAGCTTGCTGAGAAGTACGGACTCACTATTCAGTATATGATCGGATTCCTCGACGGAATAGATGACAGTCTTGCAGAATCAAACAATCTTGATGATGTGACAGAGGACTCAGAGGTTAAGCTTCCTATAGATTATGAGAAGCTTTATATGAACATGGTTGAGTGCAATGCAGAGTGGCTCTACACTCTTCCTCAGTGGGAGGGAATATTCTCCAAGGCAAAGAGAGACGAGCTCTACAAGATACAGAAGTCATCTAAGACTATCATCAAGGCACCAAAGGTTGGAAGAAACGATCCATGTCCATGTGGAAGCGGACTTAAGTACAAGAAGTGCTGCGGTAAGTAATGATATATATCATGCTGATATAACTGGCAGATATGAGAAGGCGGTTAAAGGGTAAACTTTTGACCGCCTTTTATATTTGCGTGAAAGGATATACAGATGGAATTTAATGAATCCCAGAAGAGAGCGGTGAGACACTGCGATGGGCCGATGCTGCTGCTAGCGGGGCCTGGTTCAGGTAAGACTACGGTCATCACCCACAGGATAAAATACATGACAGAGGAACATGGTGTGAGACCGGACAATATCCTGGTCATAACCTTCACGAAGGCTGCGGCGAATGAGATGAAGGGGCGGTTTCAGGAGCTGTGTCCGGGAACCCGCGGAGTAACATTTGGAACGTTTCACTCTGTGTTTTTCTGGATGCTCAGAAATGCATATAATTACACAGCGGCGAATATCGTCACGGATTCCGAAAAGTATGGAGCAATCAGGGACAGCATAGACAGACATGGCTTCAGGTATGACAGCCAGGAGGATTTTGCCAAGAATGTTGTCGGGGAGATAGGCAATGTCAAGAGCGAGAGAGTGAGTCTTGAGAACTATGAGAGCACAACGATGAAGCTTGAGGATTTCCGCATTGTGTACGATGAGTATGAGAATTTTCTGAGAAGATGCGGGAAGATAGATTTTGACGATATGCTGGTGTTCACATATGAGCTATTGTCGGAGAGACCAGACATACTTAAGATGTGGCAGAACAAGTTTCGGTACATACTCATAGATGAGTTCCAGGATATAAATATGATCCAGTATGACATTGTGAAGCTGCTAGCCGGAGAGAGACAGAACGTATTTTCCGTGGGTGACGATGATCAGTCGGTGTATGGCTTCAGGGGGGCTGCTCCGGCTATAATGAAGAAGTTCCCGGAGGATTTCCATGGTACGGTCATAGAATACCTGAATGTCAATTACCGCTGCAGCTACGATATAGTTGAGTGCTCGAAGCGGATAATACAGAACAACCGGGACAGATATGAGAAGCAGCTCAGGTCGGCATTTGCCGCGGGACAGAGCGACAGAGTCCATATAGTTAAGACGGACAGCATGACGGAGCAGAATAAGAAGATCATAGACAGGATAACAGAGCTTAACCGGGCTGGTATTCCATACCGTGAAATGGCGATCATATTCAGGACGAATACCGAGCCGAGGGCGCTGGCTTCAAAGCTCATGGAAAATGGCATACCATTTTTGATGAAGGATAACATACCAAATATCTTCACGCACTTCCTAGCTGAGAACATATTTGACTATATAAGGCTTGCAAGGGGCAGCAGGGACAGGAGAACGGTCCTCAGGATCATCAATAAGCCGAACAGGTATATAAGCAGGGATGCATTTGATTCGCCGGTGGTGAACTTTGAGGAGTTGAGGCAAAATTATAAGGATAAGTATAGGATAGTCAACAACATAAATGTCCTTGAGAACGATCTGGAGAGGATAAGCAGACTTGCACCGTACGCGGCTGTGAATTATATAAGGAAAGCGGTTGGACTGGATGCGTATGTGAGGGAATATGCTGAGTACAGGGGCGTGAGTGAGGATGATTATATTGATATCCTGGAGGAGATACAGGACAGTGCAAAAGACTTCCTGAGCTTCGACGACTGGATGGAGTATATAGACGAATACACAAAACAGCTCAGAGAGCAGAGCAGGCAGGGCAGTGTGGCAGGTGATACAGTCACACTTTCGACTATGCACTGTTCAAAGGGACTTGAGTATTCATATGTATTCATAATGGATGCTGTTGAGGACATAACGCCTCATAAGAAATCGGTCGGAGATGGAAATATAGAGGAGGAACGCAGGCTGTTCTATGTGGCAGTCACGAGGGCTAAGTATGGACTGTATGTGTATGTTCCCCAGAAAATGTATGGAAGAAAAGCGGTGACCTCGAGATTTGTCCAGGAAATGCTTGTGGACAGGTCTCTGATAAAAACAGGAAACACCATAATCCACAAGCGGTATGGACGTGGAGTCATCACATATGTAGATGACAGAAAGCTGTGTGTCCACTTCGATGATATACATGAAACAAAGACGCTCAGCCTTGAATACACGATAAATAACGAGCTTATAGAAAACGCATAGATGTACGGATATTATTCCTCGTCATCTGAATTGAATTCCAGATCGTCCAGAATCTCGTCGAGGGCGTCTGCGACATCGTTGAACTCAGCCTCGTCGGTGATCTCGTCGAGGGTGACATCGTCTCCCTGCTCGCTGTATCTGTACACGATGATATCGGCATCCTCGTCATCTGCAGGAAGCAGAGCGGCATAAGAGATGTCATTTACCTCGAATTTGGCAATGATCTCACATGTGCAGGATGTTCCATCCTCGTATGTTATATCGATCATCTCGATATCCATTTCGTCGGTTTCGTTATTGTTTATATCTGACATATAGGTATCCTCCTGATTGTTTTATTCAGTTTATTCTAGTAAATAATTGGTGCTATGTCCAGTACAATTATAAAATGAAATTATTGACAAAGCCTGCACCCGCACATATACTAGACACAAAAGGCGAAGAACAGGAATTGTAGTATTTAATACAATCAGAGTGGAACCGCGGAGATAATACTTCGTCTCTATATGCATATCATATGTATATTGGGACGAAGTTTTTTGTTTGCTTACAGATATATTATCGACCAATATAGAAAGGACATTATATTTATGAAGATTTTAAACACGCTCACAAGAAGAAAAGAAGAGTTTGTGCCTATCAACGAGGGTAAGGTGGGAATATATGTATGTGGTCCTACTGTATATGATTATATCCATATAGGAAATGCCAGACCAATGATAGTATTTGATACGCTCAGAAGATATCTGGAGTACAAGGGCTATGATGTCAATTATGTATCGAATTTTACTGATGTCGATGACAAGATCATAAAGCGTGCAAATGAGGAGGGTGTGGATGCCAGCGTTATATCAGAGAGATATATCGCAGAGGTCAAGAAGGATATGGCGGCTCTCAATGTGCGTGAGGCGACAACACATCCAAAGGCAACAGAAGAGATACCGGATATGATTGAGATGGTAAAGACTCTTATAGAGAAGGGATACGCTTACGAGGTGAATGGAACCGTATACTTCAGAACCAGAAAGTTCAAGGACTACGGCAAGCTGTCCAAGAAGAATATCGATGATCTCCGTTCAGGTAACAGAGACCTTCTTGTATCAGGTGTTGATGAGAAGGAGGATCCGCTTGATTTCGTTCTCTGGAAGCCAAAGAAGGAGGGCGAGCCATCATGGCCATCACCATGGGGCGATGGAAGACCAGGCTGGCATCTTGAGTGCTCGGTTATGTCCAAGAAATATATCGGAGATGTAATAGATATACATGCGGGTGGAGAGGATCTTGTATTCCCACACCATGAGAACGAGATAGCACAGAGTGAGGCTGCAAATGGCACAGAGTTCGCAAGATACTGGATGCACAACGGCTTCCTCAAGATCAACAATGAGAAGATGTCCAAGTCACTTGGCAACTTCTTCACAGTCAGAGAGATAGCAGAGAAGTACCCTCTTCAGGTCATTAGATTCTTCATGCTGTCAGCCCATTACAGAAGTCCGCTCAACTTCTCAGCAGACCTTGTTGAGGCTTCAAAGAACGGCCTTGAGAGAATCCTTACAGCAGTTGACAGACTGAAGTCTATAAGCGGAACAGAAGGAGAAGTAGATAAGGCAGTTGCAGACGAGATGGATGCGTTTGTGAAGAAATATGAGGCAGCCATGGATGACGACCTCAACACTGCAGATGCGATCTCAGTTATATTTGAGCTCGTAAAATATGCAAATGTAAATGTGACAGAGGAGTCAACAAAGGCTACTGTGGAGCTTGTGCTCAATACAGTGACAAAGCTCTGCGACATACTTGGAATCATCACAGAGAAGAAGAAAGAGATACTTGATTCAGATATAGAGGCTCTTATCGAGGAGAGACAGGCTGCAAGAAAGGCAAAGAACTTTGCTAGGGCAGATGAGATCCGTGACCAGCTCAGTGATATGGGAATTATCCTTGAGGATACCAGAGAGGGCGTAAAATGGAAAAGAGCATAGACAGTTACTTTACTGAGATACTCGGGGTGACATACACTAATCCAAGGGAGTATTCACCGCTTTCACTTGCATATATAGGTGACAGCGTGTTTGATCTTCTCATAAAGACCCTTGCTGTCACAAAGGATAACAAGCAGGCATACAAATACCACAAAGAGGTGAGCCAGCTTGTGAAGGCGGAGGCTCAGGCGGGATATATAATGTATCTTCTGGACAACGGACTGCTCACCGAGGAGGAAGAGTGGATATACAAGAGAGGCAGGAACACCAAGACTCATTCAACAGCCAAGAATGCGACTGTGGGACAGTACCGAATGGCAACGGGCTTTGAGTGCCTTATAGGCTTTCTGTATCTTGATAAGCAGTATGACAGGATGTTTGAGATCACGAGGATCATACTGAACCATGATCCAGTTGAAACGGACAGGGCAGAACAGCAGCACAAGGATCCGGGCAAAGCAGCACAGGAAGATACAATAGAGGATACCTCAACACTTGAAAAGAGTACAGAGAGTACAGATGGAGAAAAAGATGCAGAATAGAGAATTTGAGAATAACATTAAGACAGAGAGCGATGAGGAAGCATTTGTCATAGAGGGAAGAAATGCAGTCCTCGAGGCTTTCAGATCAGGCAAGACCATAGATAAGCTGTATGTCCTTGACGGATGCAGGGATGGAATCGTGAACAGCATAGTCAGGGAGGCGAAGAAGCAGGATACAGTGATAAACTACCTCTCAAAGGAAAAGTTAAACCAGATGTCACAGGCTGGCAAGCATCAGGGAGTGATTGCACATGCAGCGGCATATAAGTACGCAGAGATAGAGGATATGTTTGCACTGGCTGAGAGCAGAGGAGAGGATCCATTTTTCTTCATACTTGATGAGATAGAGGATCCACACAATCTTGGTGCGATCATCAGAACAGCGAATCTCTGTGGTGCCCACGGTGTAATCATACCTAAGAGGCGTGCAGTCGGAATCACAGCTACAGTTGTAAAGGCATCAGCGGGAGCTATCAATTATACACCTGTTGCAAAGGTGACAAATATCAGCAAGACCATAGAGGAGCTGAAAGATAGAGGCATGTGGTTCGCCTGTGCGGATATGGACGGAGAACTCATGTACAAGTGTAACCTCACAGGTTCCCTTGGACTTGTCATAGGTAATGAGGGAAGCGGCGTCAGCAGACTGGTCAAGGAGAAGTGTGATTATGTCGTATCTGTTCCTATGAAGGGAGACATAGACTCACTCAACGCGTCAGTTGCTGCCGGAGTTCTGGCTTATGAGGTCGTAAGACAGAGGATGAACAAGTAAAGGTAGAGTATATGTATTCGGAATTATCAGATAATGAACTGCTGGAGCTTATAAATGAACAAAAGGATAACGATGCTATGGAGACACTTATCAAGCGCTATGGCCCAATGATAACGGGACAGAGCAGAAGCCTTTATATCATAGGTGCTGATGAGGAGGATCTTATACAGGAGGGCATGATCGGACTGGTCAAGGCTGTGAATAATTACAGACCTGACAAGGGCGCGACATTCAAGACCTTTGCGTTCATGTGCGTGAGAAGGCAGCTCATTACCGCGGTGAACAATTCAAACAACAAGAAAAACGGACCGTTGAACTACTATATATCGATCTATGGCGATGGCGGGGGAGATTACTCTAGCCCGCTTGATGAGATAGATTCGGGTGTCATAACTAATCCTGAGGACATTATGATGGCGAAGCTGCGTGAGTCAGATCTTATAAAGCTCATCGACAGTAAGCTTTCTAAGTTTGAGAAGCATGTTCTTGACGAATATCTAACAGGAGCTTCTTATGAAGTGATAGGGGAGAGACTCTGCAAACCGGCAAAATCCATAGACAATGCGGTTCAGAGGATCAGAGCTAAGCTCAGGGATGTGTAATTAGAATAATAAAATTTTATGTTGTTTAATCAAAGACAGGAAGCGGCATAGTGCCGCTTCCTTTTTTGCAAAAAATCAGCTAATAAGCCTGCATATTAGCTTGAAATAAACTAAAATAAATGTATAGCCAACCTTAATCGAAAGTAACAAAAGGTAAAAATGATTATTTTTTATTGATCATCAGATTAAGGAGTGGTGGCATGAGAGCGGAGAACAAAGCTAAAAAGGTAAAGGTAATGTGGGAACGATCGTATTGTTCCTGGCTTTGCCGGTATTGCTTCTTATCGTATTCACTTATATACCATTTGTGGATATGTTTAAGAACAGTTTGACGGACTGGGATGGAATAAGCGAGACATCCAATTTTGTTGGTCTTAAGAATTTGAGAGCATTGACCTCATTGCAAACAATGCAGCAAGCGTCGACAATAAGGGAAAATGGACTAATGTAAATAAAGCTTCTGAGCTCGATCTTGACAAGGGTTCACAGTACCAGGTCGATCTGAGCACACAGCACTTGGACAGTCACACCCCGGACATAAGTCACTGAACGATGTCATGAGTGAGTGGAATAAGAAGTGGGCTGATGGAATATATGAAGCTGAGACTGCGGGCGGAAAGTAAGTGATCCGGTCTGCGGTGGATAAAAATAAAGCCGCTCAGGGCGGCGTAAATACGGACAAAAAAATAAAAGCTACTAACGGGAGTCGGACCCGTGACCTCAACATTACCAATGTTGCGCTCTACCACCTGAGCTATAGTAGCTTGCTTTTCAAAAGCAATAATAACTATAACAAAATGAACATCAAAAATCAAGTAAAATATTTACATTTGTGCGAAAAATAATGACAAATCAAAAGATAATTGTGGTACAAGCAGTAAAAGTATGGTAAACTAACTGTAATCGTGTGCAAATTCGGTTGCAGACATTTAGAATTATCAAAAAAGCGGGAGGCAGTTTGGAAATGGCTGAAGAGATGACAGGTAAGAATTTCATTGAACAGATAATTGAGAAAGATATCGCAGAGGGTAAGGTGCCGAAGATCGTTACCAGATTCCCACCAGAGCCAAATGGATATTTACATATAGGACATGCCAAGTCAATACTTTTGAATTACGGACTGGCACAGCAGTATGGCGGACAGTTTAATCTCAGATTTGACGATACCAACCCTACAAAGGAGAAAACAGAGTTCGTAGAGTCAATACTTGCAGATGTCAAGTGGCTGGGAGCAGACTTTGGAGACAGAGTGTTCTTTGCATCAAATTACTTTGACCAGATGTACGAGGCTGCCATAAAGCTCATCAAGAAGGGCAAGGCATATGTGTGTGACCTCACAGCAGATGAAATCAGAGAGTACAGAGGAACTCTCACTGAGCCGGGCAAGAACAGCCCATACAGAGACAGAAGCATAGAGGAGAATCTTGATCTGTTCGAGAGAATGAAGAACGGTGAGTTCCCTGACGGAAGTAAGGTACTCCGTGCAAAGATAGATATGGCAAGCCCTAACATCAACATGAGAGATCCTATTATCTACAGAATAGCGAGAATGAACCACCACAACACAGGTGACAAGTGGTGCATTTACCCTATGTATGACTTTGCACATCCTATCGAGGATGCCATCGAGGGTGTTACACATTCTATATGTACACTTGAGTTTGAGGATCACAGACCTCTGTATGACTGGGTGGTTATGGAGCTCGGTTACAAGGATTCACCTGAGGACACACCAAAGCAGATAGAGTTCGCAAAGCTTTACCTGACAAATGTCATAACAGGTAAGAGATACATCAAGAAGCTTGTCGAGGACGGAATAGTAGACGGATGGGATGACCCACGTCTTGTAAGTATTGCAGCCCTCAGAAGAAGAGGCTTCACACCATCAGCTATTAAGAAGTTCATGGAGCTGGTTGGAATATCCAAGAGCCAGTCGTCTGTTGATTACGCTATGCTTGAGTATTGCGTGAGAGACGACCTGAAGCTCACAGCCAAGAGATACATGGCAGTTGTTGATCCTGTAAAGCTTGTCATCGACAACTATCCTGAGGATCAGGTTGAGTACCTCGATGTCGAGAACAATCAGGAGAACGAGGAGCTCGGAAGCAGAAAGGTAGCATTCAGCAAGTATCTGTATATAGAGAGAGAGGACTTCATGGAGGAGCCTCCTAAGAAGTATTTCAGACTGTTCCCTGGCAACGAGGTTCGTCTTAAGAATGCATATTTCGTAAAGTGCGTGGGATTTGAGAAGGACGAGGACGGCAATGTCACAACAGTACATTGTACATATGACCCAGAGACAAGAAGCGGTTCAGGCTTTGAGGGACGTAAGGTCAAGGGAACCATTCACTGGGTATCGGCAGAGAGCGCAATAGATGCAGAGGTTCGTCTGTATGAGAATATCATCGATGAGGAGAAGGGGAAGCTCAACGACGATGGTACATTGAATCTCAATCCAAACTCACTTGTTATCAAACAGGGATGTAAGCTTGAGAAGGCATTTGAGGAGGCTCAGCCGGGAGAGGCATTCCAGTTCCTGAGAAATGGTTTCTTCTGTGTTGACTCAAAGGATTCTACAGCGGAGCATCCTGTATACAACAGGATCGTGTCACTCAAGAGTTCTTACAAGCCGGGCAAGTAATTACCGGGGATGCGTTTATAATTTATGATGTGGGGATTGGCGCTTATCCTGTGGGGGGATATGCGTACATCAAAATAGGTGATTGGAAACAAAAATATGAAAGATGAGAGTAAGAAGGTATACATACTTTTGTCAAAGACAAAAACAGTTCCTTCAAATCTCATAAAGCTTATGACCAGAGAGCCGTATTGTCACACATCTCTGGCACTGGACATAAGTCTTGATGAGATGTACAGTTTTGCAAGGAAAGGTGTATACAATCCATTTAACAGTGGATTTATCAGTGAGAACATAGAAAAGGGAATATTTGGAAAGCATAAGGGAACCAGATGCGCTGTGTATGAGCTGAAGGTCACGAGTAAGCAGTATGACAGGATACAGCAGGAGCTCGCCAGATTCAAGAAGCATCCGGACAGATACGGATATAACTTCATGGGTGTATTCAGCGTATTTTTCCATCTTGCGTATGAGAGGGAATACAGTTTCTTCTGTTCACAGTTCGTGGCATCGGTGTTGAAAAATGCTGGTGTGGATATATTCCACAAGAAACCGGGACTTGTCAAGCCGGGGGATTTCAGAAGGTGCCCTGAGCTCAGACCGATATTTACCGGGCTTCTCACAGAATACAGAGCATATCTCCATGAGAGAATGAAACAGGCTCATGGCATAGAGAACACAGGCAGAAGGCCTGGCATGATAAAGCCGTCGCTTCCGGATGGTCTCATTGCATGGAGAGTCAGTTAAAATAAGCCGCTTTACAGATATGTAAGGCGGCTTTTATTTATTGTCATGTGTTTATTATTCTACAAATGTGTGGCCAATCTTGATGATCCCTCTCGGGAGGGCGTCCTTGGAATTCTTCCATGGCTCGTTCTTGTATCTGTAGTCAAACTTGTCTATGAACCAGCTCAGGTCACCATTGACACGTTCCATATTGTCAAAGTATACCTTGTTGAGGATTTCGATGAACTGCGCATACTGTTCCTTGCTCAGTTTGTTCTGGCCTGTCTTGTACAGTATTCCGTAGTGGTATGTACAGAAGCCTTTGCTCGTAGCAAATTTGTCCCTGAACTCGGAATCTCTTTTCCACATATGGAAGATAGTGTCTACATAGCGTACGAACATGTCATCCATACGTCCACAAATGAAGCAGCTTTTCTCCATATTCTCTATATAATCGACAACAGGTGCATTTGGTGTGTTCTTGCCGAACAGACCGGCTTTGGCGGCGGGACCTTTGGCAGCCAGCGCCCTCATATCTTGTATAGTCTTATTCATATGGGTGTTCATCATGAGTGCCAGACCCAGACGATTCTTTTCCTGATAGAGCATTCTCAGATGATGACTGCAAAAACCAAGCTTGTCAGTCATGGCACGGTTGTCGTCCTCCATGTAGCTTGGCCCCATCGTATATTCAATTGCATTTCGTTCAAGATCCTTCTGCATCTGGCACATAGGGCATTCGCAGCCGCTGTCAAATGCATCGTTTACTGGTATAGTGTATATCTGTTCAGCCATAAATCCTCCTGTTTGTGATAGTGTCAGTTTTTGCCACACTGCTTATGTGACATTGAAAATAATATACAGGTATTATACAATAGCCTGGAGAAATTTATAAGACAAAAAGCACAATTATACAAATATGAAATGGCAGGTGTACGGAAGATGAATGTAAGTTGTGATGGCAATATAGTTACGGTAGACGGAGTGAAGGATTTCAGACTTTCTCAGATACTTGAGTGTGGTCAGTGCTTTCATTTTGACAAGCTTGATGATGAAGTGTATGAGGTCATAGCATTTGGCAGGGCTGTGAAGATGGAACAGTCAGGCGGCGTGCTCAGGATATATGGTTCATCCATGGAAGACTATGAAGGAATATGGCGCCCTTATCTGGATATGGACAACGATTACGGGCTCATCAAGGAGAGTGTCATAAAGGCGGACAGCGCACTTCAGACGGCTGTGAATGAGAAGGATGGAATACGTATACTTAATCAGGACTTCTTTGAGACGCTTATATCATTTATCATATCCCAGAACAAGAATATCCCTCAGATAAAACAGTGTGTGAAAAATATATCGCATAGATTTGGTGATGAGGTCATAGGATATAATGGCGAGGCATTTTATGTGTTCCCTGATGTAGACAGACTTCATGAGGTCACAGAGGATGAGCTCAGGGAGTGCAAGGTCGGATTCCGTGCTCCATACATAATGAATGCGACGGAGGCGGTGTACTCGGGAAATGTCACAAAGGAGAAGCTTGACGCACTTGACATAGAACAGGCAAGGGAACTTCTCATGACTATAAAGGGAGTAGGAGAGAAGGTTGCCAACTGTGTCCTGCTCTTTGGACTTGGAAGACGTGAGGCTTTCCCTGTGGATGTGTGGATGAAGAGGATCATGGAGAGCATGTACTTTGATGGCAAGGACACAAAAAAGCTGGAGATAGAGGCATTTGCCGTGAAAAAGTTCGGAAATCTCGGGGGATATGCGCAGCAGTATCTGTTTGACTATGCAAGAACGACTCTTTTTAAGTGATATGTATTACTGTAGATGACAGACATATTTTTATATATTTTTTAGAAAATAAGGGTTGATTTTTTTATAGAAATGGATAGAATATAAAACAGTGTTAGCACTCACATAAATTGAGTGCTAAGAACGAAGATGAGAAAATAAAAGAAAAAATAAATCAGGAGGTATATATCATGAAGTTAAGACCACTTGGAGACAGAGTAGTATTAAAGCAGTCAGTAGCAGAGGAGACAACAAAGTCAGGAATCGTATTACCAGGCCAGGCAAAGGAGAAGCCACAGTATGCAGAGGTTATAGAGGTTGGCCCTGGAGCAGTTGTTGATGGCAAGCTGGTTCCTATGGACGTTAAGGTTGGAGATACAGTTATATATCAGAAGTTCGCTGGTTCAGAGGTTAAGCTTGACGACGAAGAGTACATAGTTATCAAGCAGGACAGCATCCTTGCAATCGTTGAGAAGTAAAAGCATATATCCAGACAGCGTGAGCTGCGGGAGACATATGCGGATGATATATGGATAATATATATGTAATATAACATGGAGGTAGATAGAAATGGCAAAGGAAATTAAGTACGGTGCTGAGGCTAGAAAGGCACTTGAGGCAGGAGTTAATCAGTTAGCAGATACAGTAAGAGTTACACTTGGACCTAAAGGAAGAAACGTTGTACTTGCAAAGTCATACGGTTCACCACTCATCACAAATGATGGTGTTACAATAGCAAAGGACATCGAGCTTGAGGATGCATTTGAGAACATGGGTGCTCAGATCGTCAAGGAAGTTGCAACAAAGACAAACGATGTTGCAGGTGATGGTACTACAACAGCTACAGTTCTTGCACAGGCTATGATCAATGAAGGAATGAAGAATCTGGCAGCAGGTGCTAATCCTATCGTTCTCAGAAAGGGAATGAAGAAGGCTTGCGACAAGGCAGTTGAGGCTATTCTTGATATGAGTGAGACTATCAGCGGAAAGGATCAGATCGCAAGAGTTGCATCTATCTCAGCTGGTGATGATGAGGTTGGACAGATGGTTGCCGACGCTATGGAGAAAGTGTCAAAGGATGGAGTCATCACAATCGAAGAGTCAAAGTCAATGAAGACAGAGCTCGACCTTGTAGAAGGTATGCAGTTCGACAGAGGTTATATTTCAGCTTACATGGCAACAGATATGGAGAAGATGGTTGCAGAGCTTGATAACCCATATATACTTATTACAGATAAGAAGATCTCAAATATCCAGGAGATCCTTCCACTTCTTGAGCAGATCGTTCAGAACGGATCAAAGCTACTGATCATCGCTGAGGATATCGAGGGCGAGGCTCTCACAACACTTATCGTCAACAAACTGCGTGGTACATTCCAGGTAGTAGCTGTAAAGGCTCCTGGTTATGGCGACAGAAGAAAAGAGATGCTTCAGGATATCGCTATTCTTACAGGCGGTAAGGTAATCTCAGAGGAGCTTGGATATGAGCTCAAGGATGCTACTCTTGATGACCTTGGACGTGCAAAGAGTGCTAAGATCACAAAGGAGAACACAGTTATCGTTGATGGTATGGGCGCTAAGGAAGACATCGCAGGTCGTGTAAATGTCATCAAGGCTCAGCTTGAGGAGACAACATCAGAGTTTGATAAAGAGAAGCTTCAGGAGAGACTCGCAAAGCTTGCCGGTGGAGTTGCAGTTATAAGAGTCGGCGCAGCTACAGAGACAGAGATGAAGGAAGCTAAGCTCCGTATGGAGGATGCCCTTAATGCCACAAGAGCTGCAGTTGAAGAGGGAATCATCTCAGGTGGTGGTTCAGCATACATCCACGCTGCAAAGAAGGTTGCAGAGCTTGTAAAGGATCTTGAGGGCGATGAGAAGACAGGCGCTAAGGTAGTTCTCAAGGCTATGGAGGCTCCACTGTTCCACATCGCAGCCAATGCAGGACTTGAGGGATCAGTCATCATCAACAAGATCAAAGAGTCTGAGGTTGGTGTGGGCTTTGATGCATACAATGAGACATATGTCAACATGATCGAGGCAGGAATCATTGATCCTGTTAAGGTTACAAGAAGTGCACTTCAGAACGCTACATCAGTTGCTTCAACAATGCTCACAACAGAGTCAGTTGTAGCTGATATCAAGGAAGACGCTCCAGCAATGCCAGCAGGCGGAGCAGGAATGGGCGGCGGAATGGGCTTCTAAGGAATAGAGTCAGACACGATTTCGCAGTAAAATGCAAAGACTAAGATAAAAAAGGATCACATCATTCGTAATCGGGTGATGTGTTTCTTTTTTTATGTAGGTTAATTGACACTAACCGGCATGTGTGAGATAATCAGAACAGATATTTTTCGACTAAGGGAAAGTATGGGTTACAAAAAAGTTATAAATGAAAGGCAGGAAGAGATGGGAGAAGATAACAACAGCTTTGGCGGCTATCAGCCAACAGAAGACAACAGACAGGCGGGACAGCAGAATCCATATGCCGGTGCGCCTCAGTATGGACAGAACGACCAGAACTATGGTCAGTCAGACGGCCAGTATGGACAGAACGACCAGAACTATGGTCAGTCAGACGGCCAGTATGGACAGAATTATGGTCAGCAAGGTGGACAGTATGATCAGAATTATGGTCAGCCAGGCGGCCAGTATGGACAGAATTATGGCCAGCCAGGTGGACAGTACGGACAGGGATATGGTCAGTATGGTCAGGGCTACGGACAGCCGGGAGATCCATACGGACAGAATTATGCTAACCAGGACATGAATATGGGCGGAGGTCCGGCATATCCACAGAATAATATGCAGCCACAGGAGAGCAAAGGCGTATCCATAGCATCTATGGTGCTTGGTATCTTTTCTCTTACATTTGGATGTTGTATCACATATGTGGGAATTGCCACAGCCATTGCGGGACTGATAACAGGTATCATAAGTCTTAAGGATAAGAAGCCTGGCAAGGGAATGGCTATCGCAGGTATTATAATGAGCGCAATAGCACTTGTGTTCCTGGTGTTCTGTATTATCCTGGTTCTTACATCGGACACATATCAGGATATGGTGGACGAAATACTCAGACAGATACAGTCAGGAAGCTATTAAAAATGTAATAAATTGAATAAAGAGAAGTGATCGAGAGGCCGCCGGATTTCGGGCGGCCTCTTATTATGTGCACCAAGCTGATAATATTTGAACGTTTAATACTGTGTGGGTGATTGAATCTAAAGGTGGATTAGTGTTATTATTATGGAAGTGCGTAGAAGGTATCAGAAAGGAGGTCCTGTATTATGGAGAGTGATTATATTATTGAAGATACAGACATCAGGCGTCTTATTGTGAAAGCGGTAGAGGCGAGAGATATGGCATATGCCAGGTACTCACAGTTTAAGGTTGGGGCAGCACTCCTGGCGGGCCGGGAGAATTCTTCATATGCAGATGAAGTCGTTGGCAGAGAGACAGACAGCCGCGATAGAAATGTGAATGAATACAGAGTGTTCACGGGCTGTAATATAGAAAATTCCTCGTATGGTGCAACTATATGCGCAGAACGTGCAGCGGTGTGTAATGCAGTGAGTAGTGGCTATAAAGATTTCAAAGCGATTGCTATTGTCGGTGGCCTGAATAGTACAGGGATAAATGGAATAACATATCCATGTGGGATATGCAGACAGGTGCTCTCGGAATTTTCTGCGGATATGTATGTTATCGCAGCACGTTCAGAGGATGATTACGACATGAGAAGATTGTCAGAGTTTCTTCCGGCTTCGTTTGGTGCCGGACAGATGGAATAGTGAGCGTTGAAAATTTATATAGAAGGAGAATATGAATTGGGAAATATCAAAGATTTAAAGGCTTACAGAATAGTTGAGGAGAAGGATCTACCGGAGGTACATGGCAAGGGATATGTGCTGGAGCATATAAAGACAAAGGCAAGGGTTCTCATCATTGAGAATGACGATGTGAATAAGGTGTTCAATATAGGTTTCAGGACACCTCCATATGATGATTCAGGAATACCTCATATAATTGAGCACTCAGTGCTTTGTGGTTCAAAGAAATATCCGGTAAAGGATCCATTTGTTGAGCTGGCAAAAGGTTCTCTGAACACCTTCCTAAACGCCATGACTTATTCAGACAAGACGGTATATCCTATAGCGAGCTTCAATCAGAAGGACTTTGAGAACATCATGAGTGTGTATCTGGATGCAGTGTTCTATCCGGATATCTATATACATGATGAGATCATGAAGCAGGAGGGCTGGCACTACGAGCTTGACTCTGTGGACGGAGACCTGAAGTACAACGGAGTTGTGTATAATGAGATGAAGGGCGTGTACTCAAGTCCTGAGTCGATTATGTACAGAGAGATAGAGTCATCACTCATGCCGGACACTCCATATGGCAATGATTCAGGCGGTGATCCGGTATCCATACCTACACTCACCCTTGAGAGATTCAGAGATTTCCACAGGACATATTATCATCCATCGAACAGTTATATTTATCTGTATGGTGACTGTGATATGGCGAAGGAGCTGGAATTTATAGATGAGGAGTATCTGTCACATTACGATTACAAGGAGATAGATTCAGCGATCCCTCTTCAGAAGCCATTTGACGAGATGAAGGATATCACTAAGGAGTACTCCATAGCTGATACTGATCCAGAGGAGAACAATTCCATACTCACATACAGCAAGATAACAGGGCTCAGCACCGAAAAGAAGAAGGTTACAGCCCTTGAAATACTTGAGTACGTGCTCATGGATGCGCCGGGAGCTGTCCTGAAGAAAGCTCTGACTGATGCGGGTATAGGCGAGGAGGTCTACAGCTCATTTGACAATGGCTGTCAGCAGACCACATTCTCTATCATAGCAAGAGGCGCGGATAAGAACGATAAGGACAGATTCATAAAGATAATAGATGATACATTTGAAGAACTCAGCCATGGTATAGATAAGGATGCGGTTGAGGCTGCAATCAACAAGTTTGAGTTCAAGCACAAGGAGGCCAATTTTGGAAGGTTTCCTAAGGGACTTATGTACGGACTGGATGCATTTAACAGCTGGCTGTATGACGATACCAAGGCACTCATGTTTTTTGAGATGAATGATGTGTATAAGGAGCTGAGAGAGGATCTTCAGAATGGATATTTTGAACAGATCATAAAGGAATGTTTCATTGACAATACATTTGGCCTGTATCTCACTATGAATCCAAAGAAGGGGCTTGACAAGGAGAACGAGAAGAAGATCGCTGATGAGCTGGCTGCATACAAGGCTACACTCAGTCGTGAGGAGCTTGAGAAGATTGTGGAGGATACAAAGGCACTCAAGGAGTATCAGGCAACCCCTTCATCAGCCGAAGATCTTGCCAAGGTTCCACTTCTGTCGATAGATGACATTGACAAAGAGGCTGAAAAGCTTAAGAATGTTGAATCTGAGATTGGCGGACTTTCAGTTGTAAGCCACGATATATTTACAAACGGTATAGGATATCTGAGGTTCTATTTCAATATAAATGATATAGATAATGACCTTGTGCCATATCTTGCTGTGCTGTCATGCCTGTTTAAATATATTGACACAGAGAAGCATACCTATGGACAGCTTTCAAATGAGATAGACAGTAATATAGGTGGAATAGAATTTGATATGGTTGGATATGCCAGTGACACGGATATCAAGAAGTTCTTTTACGTGTCAATGAAGGCACTCTATGAGAAGCTTCCATATGCCGTTGAACTGATGAAGGAGATTATGTTCTCATCTAAGATCGATGACAGGAAGAGACTGAAGGAGCTCCTGACGGAGGAGAAGTCCAGCATGAAGAATGGCATGGCTGCATCGGGACATGTGACCGCATACACAAGAGCCATGTCCTATATAGATGAGGGAGCAAGATTCACGGATGAGACCTGTGGAATCGCTTATTATGAATTCCTGTGTGACATAGTGGATCACTTCGATGAGAAGTACGATGACTTCATTGAGAAGCTTCAGTATGCCCTTGCAGAGGTACTCAGAAAGGGGGCACTTACGGTTTCATATACAGGAAATGAGGACGTGACAGATCTGCTTGAGGAATCATTTGCGGACTTTGGCATGGCACTCTCTACAAGACCTGCACATAAGGATGTGAAGCCTTTTGAGAAGGATCTCAAGAATGAGGGCTTCAAGACAGCCAGCCAGGTTCAGTATGTTGCCATAGCGGGTAATTTTGAGGATGCGGGATACAAGTACGACAGCTCACTGAGCGTTCTCAAAATCATATTCTCATATGGTTATCTGTGGGAAAATGTCCGTGTGAAGGGCGGCGCATATGGTGCCATGTGCTCATTCCTCAGGAATGGAACCTGCTATATGAGCTCATACAGAGATCCAAACCTCATGGAGACATATGACATATTCAAGAATGCATATAAGTTCGTGGAGAACTTTGAGTGCTCAGACAGAGATATGACCAAGTATATCATTGGAACCATGGCTCAGATAGATGCACCGACGACTCCTGTTGCGGAGGGTATAAGCCATATGGCGAGATACTTTATGGGAGTTACAGATGAACAGATCCAGAGAGAGCGTGATAAGATCCTCTCCACCGACAGAGATGCCATCAGAGCCCTTGCACCACTTGTGAAGGCTGTTACGGATTCAGGAATCATCTGCGCCATCGGCGGAGAGAGCAAGATAGAGGAGAATAAGGACAACTTCAAGGATGTACTTGCGATTTTCTAGGTATAGCCGACAGTCGATATAATGAGCGCAAGTGAGTGGGCGTGCTTGCATGACTTGCGAGCGGCGAATTAGGGTCATGACATAGTAAAGCTAGATGCGTATGCGTAGGTTAGCCTGCGCATGCAGGATGAAGGAGATATATGAATAAAGAATACAAATCAGGCTTCGTGTCCATCATAGGCAGACCAAACGTTGGAAAGTCGACACTTATGAACAGACTGATAGGACAGAAGATAGCGATAACAAGCAACAAGGCGCAGACCACGAGAAACAGGATACAGACCGTGTATACCAGCGATAAGGGACAGATTATCTTCCTGGACACACCGGGAATAAACAGGGCGAAGAACAAGCTTGGAGAGTACATGCTCAAGGTTGCTGAGAGTACGCTGGATGAGGTCGATGTGGTTCTCTGGATAGTTGAGGCCACAACATTTATCGGTGCAGGAGAGCGGTATATCATAGAACAGCTCCAGCATGTAAAGACACCTATAATTGTGGTTGTGAACAAGATAGACAACGTGGAGGAGAGCAAGGTATTTGAGGCGATAAATACCTATAAAGATGCCTGTGACTTTGCGGAAATAGTTCCTGTGTCGGCATTAAAGGGCAAGAACACAGATGAGCTCATAGATACCATTATGAAGTATCTTCCGTATGGACCACAGTATTATGA
This sequence comes from Coprococcus sp. RTP21281st1_F1_RTP21281_210402, assembly GCF_040915325.1. Lineage (NCBI taxonomy): Bacteria > Bacillati > Bacillota > Clostridia > Lachnospirales > Lachnospiraceae > Coprococcus > Coprococcus sp. RTP21281st1_F1_RTP21281_210402. The sequence goes on along the minus strand of NZ_JBCPDQ010000001.1, from coordinate 320,524 downwards.
TGAGGACACGATCACTGACCAGCCGGAGAGACAGATAGTTGCCGAACTCATCAGGGAGCAGGCGCTCCGTCAGCTTGATAAAGAGGTTCCCCATGGTATTGCAGTTGTGATTGATTCCATGAAAGAGAGACCGGATGGCGGCCTGATCGATATCGATGCGACAATCATATGTGAGAGGGACTCCCACAAGGGAATCATCATAGGAAAGCAGGGCGTCATGCTGAAGAAGATCGGTACTCATGCGAGATATGGAATAGAGAGACTTCTTGACACCAAGGTCAATCTGAAGCTTTGGGTAAAGGTCAAGAAGGACTGGAGAGATACAGATACATTGCTAAGGAACTTTGGGTTTAGAGACGAGTAGTGTGTGCAAACAGGATCGGTAAATGTGCAGTTGCTGCGGGCAGTGCATAGTTTGCCGATCTTGTCATGTTAAATTTGTTATGGAGGTGGATATACAATTGAGAGAAGAAGTAACATTGCATGGAATTGTACTGTCCAGCAGCCTCCAGAGCGAATATGACAGGAGAATGGTGGTCCTCACCAAAGAACGGGGCAGGATCACAGTATTTGCAACAGGTGTGAGGAGAGGAACGAATCCGCTCCAGTCCAAGACACAGATGTTTGTCATGGGAAGTTTTACATTGATCCCGGCGCGGGATTCATACAGGCTTGTGAATATAGATGTGGATGAATATTTCCATCAGCTCACCATGGACATAGATGCATACTGTTATGCATCGTATTTCTGCGAGGTCATGGGCTTCATGACCCATGAGGGAGACAGGGCAGCAGATTACCTCAATCTTCTGTATGTGAGTCTTAAGGCTCTGGAGAAGGGGCAGATGCCAGCAAAGCTCATCAGGTGCGTGTACGAGATAAAGCTTATGGATGTGTTCGGACAGGGAATACAGAGCTTCCACTGTCCGGTATGTGGCAAGGCTGAGGTGTCAAATGTATTCGATGCAGCATCGGGTGGACTGCTCTGCGATGGATGCAAAGGCCGGGCAAAACATCCGCTTCATCTATCTGATGACGCAGTATACACGATACAATACATAAATGGTGCACCGCTTGGCAAGATGTACAACTTCAATGTGTCAGATCCTGTACTGGCGGAGATACAGCTAGTGTCGAAGCAGTTCATGGATATGTATGTGGACAGGAAGTTCAAATCGGTGGAGATCATAGACTCGCTGCCATGAAAAAAAGAAGAGAATCCTACATGACGTGAGATTCTCTTCTTTTTGTATATTACCTGTCTAAAATACAAATCACAGAGAGTGTATTATTTTAGAGAACGCCTTCATCGCGCCGGGAAGTTTTTCATATGGTATGGCGCTGAAACCAAACAGAAGCTGGTTCTCAGGACAGAGATTCTTTCTTATCCAGAATGGTTCTGTGGAGAAGATTCGTATGCCTTTCTGTTCAAAAGCTGATATGAGCTCTGTCTGGGTAAGCTTTGAGTTCTTAACCTCTGCCACAAAGTGGAGACCGGCTCCGGCACCATACATGATCACATCATCTTCAAGATTCTGTTTCACATAATTCAATATATAATCATGCTTCTTTTTATAGTGATTCTTCATGGCGCCTATGTGGCGCTGATAATTACCACTCTGTATAAATTCAATAAGTGCAAGCTGCAGAACCGTTGGAACTGTGCAGTTGGTGTGTGAATAACTGGATTCATATGCCTTCATCAGATCTGCTGGAAGCACCATATATGATATTCGAAGATCCGGTGACATGGATTTGGAAAATGTCCCGAGATATATAGTGTGGTCGCTGTTATCGATGGATTGCAGGGATGGAATTGGTCTGCTTTGGTATCTGAGCTCGCTGTCGTAATCATCCTCGATGATATAACTTCCCGATTGAGCCGCCCACTCTATGAGCTCTAGCCTCTTGCTGATAGGCAATATGCTTCCCATAGGGAATTGGTGGGATGGGGTCACATATAACAGCGTGTCTCTGAGCCTCTGTATATGGTCTATTGATACACCGTCATTCTCAAGAGGTATGGGGATGATCCTGAACGGACTCTGGCTGACGATCTCCCATGTTCCGTTGTAGCCAGGGTCCTCTATGGCAAATGAATAGTCTGACGGACTGAATATATGCGTGATTATATCTATTGATCTCTGGTGGCCGCTCGTGAGAATGATCTGCTCCGGTGTGCAGTTTACACCTCTGGACATGTACAGATATTCGGTGATAAGACTGCGGAGGGTGTAACTTCCCTGTGACATCTGGTAGGAGGCGGTATCGGCCATGGATATCATGTCCCAGGCGTTCATAAGGCATTTGCGCCATGCCCTGGAGTGATAGCAGTTGTAGTCCAGATTGCCGTAGCTGAACGTGTAGTCAAATGTCTTTCCTGATTGTCTGGAAGAATGCTGTATATTGTGGCTTTGTCTTGGCTTTTTGTCCGGAGAAAATGCAGAGATGTTCTCAACATAGTAGCCTGAGCCTGTCACGGAGCGTATATATCCTTCAAGTTCAAGCTGGTTGTAAGCAGATACTACTGTGTTGCGGCTCAGTTTATGTTCGGCGGCTAGCTGCCTTGTTGCAGGGAGCTTTTCACCTGCAGCATAGTGCTCATTAAGTATCTCGGATTTCATTTGTTCATATAATTGTTCGTATAGAGACTTATCGGAGGCCTTGTCTATTGATATCATTTCCGTGTTCCTTTCCTGCATATTATAAGCGTTAAAAATACCTTGTATCATTGGATATTTGCGTATTACTTGATTTGTTCATATTCCAATACTGCAAATTGGAACTATAAAAATACTTGAAATTGGAACTTTAGAAAGAACCAATCTGGTGCTATTATACAAGAGTCATAGCGAGTAAGCAATAAGAAGAAGTCATAAGGTGATGTCTGACGGCACAAATTATAGTAGCTTTGTATAAATAATATTACAAAATATGCCGTGAACCTTGCAAAAATATTTGAATGAGTATAAAATAAGGCGGATAGAGTGAAAAAATGCAAATTCGAATATGATTTGGAGGATTACAATGGAAAAGACATTAGACAAGATCGTTGCATTGGCAAAGAGCAGAGGATTTGTTTATCCAGGTTCAGAGATTTACGGTGGTCTCGCAAATACATGGGACTATGGTAATCTCGGAGTTGAACTCAAGAACAATGTTAAGAGAGCATGGTGGAAGAAATTCATCCAGGAGAACCCTTACAATGTAGGAGTTGACTGTGCTATCCTTATGAACCCACAGACATGGGTTGCTTCAGGCCACCTTGGAGGATTTGCTGATCCTCTTATGGATTGCAAAGAGTGTCATGAGAGATTCCGTGCAGATAAACTTATAGAGGACTTTATGGCTGAAAACGGAGTTGTTCCAGAGGGCGCAGTAGACGGATGGAGCAACGAGCAGATGGAAGAGTACGTTGAGAAGAACAATATCTGCTGTCCAACATGTGGTAAGCACAACTTCACAGGCATCAGACAGTTCAACCTTATGTTCAAGACATTCCAGGGTGTAACTGAGGATGCCAAGAACACTGTATACCTGAGACCGGAGACTGCACAGGGTATATTTGTCAACTTCAAGAATGTACAGAGAACTTCAAGAAAGAAGGTTCCATTTGGAATTGGCCAGATAGGAAAGTCATTTAGAAATGAGATAACACCTGGTAACTTCACATTCAGAACAAGAGAGTTCGAGCAGATGGAGCTTGAGTTCTTCTGCAAGCCGGGTACAGATATGGAGTGGTTTGAGTACTGGAGAAGCTTCTGTATCAACTGGCTCAAGGATCTCGGAATCAAGGATGATGAGATGAGAGCCCGTGACCATTCACCTGAGGAGCTTTGTTTCTACTCCAAGGGAACAACAGATATCGAGTATTTATTCCCATTTGGATGGGGTGAGCTCTGGGGAATCGCTGACAGAACAGATTACGATCTGACACAGCACCAGAATACATCAGGAGAGTCCATGGAGTACTTCGATGACGAGACAAAGGAGAAGTACATTCCATATGTAATCGAGCCATCACTTGGTGCTGACCGTGTTACACTGGCATTCCTGTGTGCTGCATATGACGAGGAGAACATCGGAACAGAGGAGAAGCCAGACATCCGTACAGTCCTTCATTTCCACCCACAGCTTGCACCGGTTAAGATCGGTGTGCTTCCACTTTCCAAGAAGCTCAACGAGGGTGCAGAGAAGATTTATGCAGAGCTTTCAAAGTACTACAACTGTGAGTTCGATGACAGAGGCAACATAGGTAAGAGATATAGAAGACAGGATGAGATAGGAACACCGTTCTGTGTAACATATGATTTCGATTCTGTTGAGGATGGAGCAGTCACAGTTCGTGACAGAGATACCATGGAGCAGGAGAGAGTCAAGATTGAAGATCTGAAGGCTTACTTTGAGAAGAAATTTGAATATTAATTGATGGTGTGACCGGAGATAATACGGGACACTGAATTACAGGAGGCATTAAGATGCATAGTAAAGAGTTATTTTCAGAATACGAGGCAAATGTAAGATCGTACAGCAGAAGTTTCCCAGAGATATTTACAAAGGCCAAGGGAGCCAAGATGTATGACGAGAATGGTAAGGAGTATATAGACTTCTTCGCAGGAGCAGGCGCGCTGAACTATGGTCATAACAATGATTATATAAAGGAGAAGGTTATCGATTACATCCAGAGCGATGGAATCATGCATTCTCTTGACATGATGACAGCACCAAAGGCTGAATTCATCGAGTTTTTTGAGAAAAAGGTCCTTGAGCCTAGAGGACTTGATTACAAGATCATGTTCGCAGGTCCTACAGGAACAAATGCAGTTGAGTCACTCTTAAAGCTTGCACGTAAGGTCAAGAAGAGAGAGATGATCTGGGCATATATGGGTTGTTTCCATGGTATGACACTTGGCTCAATATCACTTACAAGTGATGCTGCAAGCCGTGCAGGAGCAGGCGTTGGACTTGACAACGTATACCACATTCCAGCTCCTTACATGTTCCCAGAGCTTGATACGATCAAGTTCATGCAGACACTTCTTGATGACGATCATTCAGGTGTTGAGAAGCCTGCAGCAATCTTTATCGAGACAGTACAGGCAGATGGTGGTGTAAATGTATTCTCAGTAGAGTACCTCAAGGCACTCCGTGAGTTCTGTGATAAGAACGATATCCTTATGGTTGTTGATGACGTACAGGTAGGCTGTGCAAGAACAGGTACATTCTTCTCATTTGAGAGAGCAGGAATCAAGCCTGATATGTTCTCACTTTCAAAGTCAATCGGCGGATACCCATTCCCTATGGGACTTGCAATGTTCAAGCCGGAGTATGATCTCTGGAAGCCGGGTGAGCATTCAGGTACATTCCGTGGAATCCAGCTCTCAATGGTAGCTGCAAAGGCAGGACTTGAGTTCATGCTTGACAACAACATCGAGGCAGAGACAAGACGTAAGGGCGAGATAGTTAGAGAGTATCTTGAGAAGAATATAGACGGCGATCCAAATGTAATTGCAACACGTGGTATCGGACTCCTCTGGGGCGTAGAGGTTAAGGACGATGCAACAGCAGGTGCCATCACAGCAAGAGCTTTCAAGAAGGGTCTTGTAATAGAGAGAGCTGGCCGTGACAACGCGGTCATCAAGATCATGCCACCACTTATCATCTCAGATGAGGATCTTATTGCAGGTCTTGATATTCTCAAGGCAGCTATTGATGGTGAGTAATTTGTAATTTAATGAGCATTGTGACAGTTGTAATTGCGCAAGACTGATATAATGCGAATATCCACATGAAGCCGATAGGCGACATGATATAAAGTTAAACATAGGCTGCGGAGTTTTCCGCAGCCTATGTTTTTGATGGGTGGATATGGTTGTGCGGGCAGTTTGGAAATTGTATCTTTTGTGTTAGAAAAGTGGTTGTTGGATACAATTTTTTCGCCTTTTAAGGACATTTCCAGAAAAATAACACAAGGAATTAATAGATTGCATCTTTACGAATAAAATTGCTCAAAAGGAGATAATTTTGTGGCATTATAGGCGTAAAAAACAAAAAAGATACACTAAATGTGACTGTTCAGAGCCAACCTCCAAAATGCTACGCATTTAGTCGGTGTGGCGTATCCGCCAAATAAAATTTCAAAAACAGTCTTAAAAATGCAAGCATTTTACACCTGTTTTATGAAATTTTGCTTGGCTCTGAACAGTTGCCACAAAATATAGAAAAAAGAGTTTGCTAATGTTGACATATATGTTATAATCAGTCTAGCGCGTGTGGAGACTTCACGGGGACTTCACACCATGAAATATAAAGTTTACGTAGGAGGTAACAAACAAATGGCAAACAAGTGGGTTTATATGTTTAGCGAAGGCGACATGACCATGCGTAATCTTCTCGGTGGTAAGGGTGCAAACCTTGCTGAGATGACAGCAATTGGTCTTCCAGTTCCACAGGGTTTCACAATTACAACAGAGGCTTGTACTCAGTACTATGAGGATGGCCGTAAGATCAATGACGAGATCATGGCTCAGGCTATGGATGGCGTTAAGAAGATGGAGGAGATCAACGGCAAGAAGTTCGGAGATCTTGAGAATCCATTACTTGTATCAGTTCGTTCAGGTGCAAGAGCATCTATGCCAGGTATGATGGATACAATCCTTAACCTTGGTCTTAACGATGACGTTGTTGCTGCTATGATAGCACACAACCCAGATCCAGCATTCGAGCGTTTCGTATACGATTCATACAGACGTTTCATCCAGATGTTCTCAGACGTTGTTATGGAAGTTGGTAAGAAGTACTTCGAGCAGCTCATAGACAAGATGAAGGAAGAGAAGGGTGTTAAGTTCGATGTAGAGCTTACAGCACAGGATCTCAAGACACTTGCTGAGCAGTTCAAGGCAGAGTACAAGAACCAGTTAGGAACAGATTTCCCTTCAGACCCAGTTGAGCAGTTAAAGTTAGCTATCGAGGCTGTATTCCGTTCATGGGATAACCCACGTGCGAACGTATACAGAAGAGACAACGATATCCCTTATTCATGGGGTACAGCAGTTAACGTAATGCCTATGGTATTCGGTAACCTGAACAATGAGTCTGGTACAGGTGTTGCATTTACTCGTGACCCTGCAACAGGTGAGAAGAAGCTTATGGGTGAGTTCCTTATCAATGCACAGGGCGAGGACGTTGTTGCCGGTGTTCGTACACCAATGCCAATCGCTCAGATGGAGCAGGAGTTCCCAGATGCTTATGCAGAGTTCATCAAGGTTTGTGAGACTCTTGAGAATCACTACCATGATATGCAGGATATGGAGTTCACAGTTGAGAACAAGAAGCTTTACATGCTTCAGTGTAGAAATGGTAAGAGAACAGCTCAGGCAGCTCTTCAGATCGCTTGTGACCTTGTTGATGAGGGACATAAGACAGAGGAAGAGGCAGTTGCAATGATCGATCCTCGTAACCTTGATACACTTCTTCACCCACAGTTTGATGCAGCAGCTCTTAAGGCAGCTACACCAATGGGCAAGGGACTTGGCGCTTCACCAGGTGCTGCTTGTGGTAAGATCGTATTCACAGCTGACGATGCTGAGGCATGGGCAGCTAGAGGCGAGAAGGTAGTTCTTGTACGTCTTGAGACATCACCAGAGGATATCACAGGTATGAAGTCAGCACAGGGTATTCTTACAGTTCGTGGTGGTATGACATCACACGCTGCAGTTGTTGCCCGTGGTATGGGTACATGCTGTGTATCAGGTTGTGGCGATATCGTTATGGACGAGGAGAACAAGAAGTTCACACTCGCTGGCAAGGAATTCCATGAGGGAGATTACATCTCAATCGATGGTACAACAGGTAACATTTACGATGGAGTTATCAAGACAGTTGATGCTCAGATCGCAGGAACATTCGGCCGTGTTATGGCATGGGCTGATAAGTATAGAACACTTAAGGTTAGAACAAATGCAGATACACCAGCAGATGCTAAGAAGGCACGTGAGCTTGGTGCAGAGGGTATCGGTCTTTGCCGTACAGAGCATATGTTCTTTGATCCAGAGAGAATCGCAGCATTCCGTGAGATGATCTGCTCTGATACAGTAGAAGAGAGAGAGGAAGCTCTTAATAAGATCCTTCCATATCAGCAGGGAGACTTCAAGGCTCTTTATGAGGCACTTGAGGGTAACCCAGTTACTATCAGATTCCTGGATCCACCTCTTCATGAGTTCGTTCCAACAGAGGAGGCTGACATTGAGAAGCTTGCTGCTGCTAAGAACAAGAGCGTTGAGGAGATTAAGGCACTTTGCAACTCACTCCATGAGTTCAACCCTATGATGGGTCACAGAGGATGCCGTCTTGCTGTAACATACCCAGAGATCGCTAAGATGCAGACAAAGGCTGTTATCCGTGCAGCAATCGAGGTTCAGAAGGAGCATCCAGATTGGACAGTTGAGCCAGAGATCATGATCCCACTTGTATGTGAGGTTAAGGAGCTTAAGTACGTTAAGAAGGTAGTTGTTGAGACAGCTGACGCTGAGATCGCTGCTGCTGGCGTAGATCTTAAGTATGAGGTTGGTACAATGATCGAGATCCCAAGAGCAGCTCTTACAGCTGATGAGATCGCTAAGGAAGCTGACTTCTTCTGTTTCGGTACAAACGACCTTACACAGATGACATTCGGATTCTCAAGAGATGATGCTGGTAAGTTCTTAAATGCTTACTATGATGCTAAGATCTTCGAGAACGATCCATTTGCTAAGCTTGATCAGACAGGTGTTGGTAAGCTCATGGATATGGCAGTTAAGCTTGGTAAGCCAGTTAATCCAAAGCTTCACATCGGTATCTGTGGTGAGCACGGTGGAGATCCTTCATCAGTTGAGTTCTGCCACAAGATTGGTCTTGATTATGTATCATGTTCACCATTCAGAGTACCTATCGCTAGACTTGCTGCTGCTCAGGCTGCAATCGCTAACAAGTAGGATTCGTACGAACAGAACTTGTAAGTAATTAGCTTAATAAAGACAATATGAGTCCCTGTAATTGCCATGAGGTGGTTACAGGGACTTTTTTGTAAAAAATATGCATATCAAAAAGGAGAAATCAATAGCCGATACTTGATTATATTATGTACTGATGATATTGTGGTCTATGGAAATTAAACATAGGAAGAATATATAATGAATGAAAGAGATGTAGAAATTAGTAAAAGAGAAGCTAAGAAGAAGGAACGTAGGTCGAGAAAGGACAAGCTTGCAATAGAGAAGAGAATACTTCGTCTGTCTTTTATGGGAAGTGTCTTCTTCATACTTGCGGAGGGCGTGATGGCATGGTATACCCATTCACATTCGCTTTGGACGGACTGCCTGTTCGACTCCGCAGATCTGGTCATGATAGGACCATTTATGGTGCTGGTTCCGCTTCTGTATAAACCTGTGACAGAGAAACATCCATATGGCTATGCCCAGGTGGAATCACTTTTCCTCCTTGTGAAGTACAGTGTATTACTTGCACTCACATGTAATCTCATGGTTGAGAATATAAAGCTGTTGTTTCATGGTGGACATGAGGTAGATGCGGGGAGCATAGCGGTATTCGAATTTCTTGTATGTGTATGTTGTGCGGTTATGTATGCGATACTCGGTCATTACAGTAAGAAATATGAGTCTACAACTATCAAAGCGGAGCTGTATATGTGGAAGCTTGACGTAATAAGCAGTATGGGAGTTGCTGTAGCATTTGCGGTACAGACTGCTCTGTTGCATACAAACCTGCGTTTTATTACCCCTTATAT